>CAYUNV010000001.1:0-12250 GCA_964446265.1 uncultured Negativicutes bacterium
AATTTTTGCAGCGCAGCAATTCTCTTCACCACAATCGCCGCTGCAACCGGAATCATTTGCTCGTCCCATGGTTCCACAAGCGAAACGGGTTGTCTTTGCTCACGAATTTTTTTTAACAATTGATTTCTTTGCAGTAAAATTCGATTATATTTTAATAATTCCTTAAAGTAAACCGGATTTGCCTGGGATATTTCACTATCAATAAAACGCCTTCTGCCAGAAGGCGCTCCTTTAATCAAAAATAAATCCTCCGGTGAAAAAATCACCGTATTCAATAAGCCAATCATTTCGTAATTGCGGATTGGATGGTCATTAAAAAAGACACCGCGCTTACCTGCCCGATGTAAATGAATCGCTAACTTATGTTCCGTTTGGCCCTTCACAAAATACATTTCTGTACTGGAATCAGTTTGATCCCAATGAATTAAATCCTGGTCCTCAGACGTACGGTGGGAACGACCCAGGGAAGAAAGATGAACTGATTCTAAAATATTCGTTTTTCCCTGCGCATTTTCACCGATAAATATGTTTAACTTATGATCCAAAGAAATGCTGCTGTGACGGTAATTACGAAAATTTCGTAAAATAATTTTGTTTATTCGCATCATTACACCATTTTATTCTGCATGGATGATTCGCCACGTCCCAAAATCCTTAATTTCCACAATATCACCAACGGTAATTTTTTTTCGTTTCTCAGTCACTAAAACACCGTTGATTTTTATGCTTTTATTTTCTAAAAAATAATTTACCTGGCTGCCGCTGTCAGTAATACCTGCCCATTTTAAAAATTGGCTCAATTGGATCGTTTCGGTATGAATTGCGATTTCTTCGACCATTGCGCACCTGCTTTGCTCATTATTTTGTTCTAACAGGAGTAATGATATAGATATATTCCTCGTCATCTTGCGGTTTGATACTCGCCGGGCTTAAGGCCGTATTCAAGGAAAAAACAATCGTATCCGCATCAATGTTTTTTAGAATATCCATGATATAGCGGGCATTAAAGGCAATTTCAATTTCATTGCCCTGTAATTCAATCGGCAGTGATTCCGACGCCTTTCCTATATCAGGATTATTTGACGTTATTTGTAAATTACTAGTATTAAATTGGAATTTTATTACATTATATTCAGCATCTTTTGCTAACAATGCCATTCTTTCTACAGCTTCTAATAATTGTGACGTGGAAATTTTTGCCACTGTTGCAAATTGGCTCGGTATGACGCGGTTATAATCAGGAAATTGTCCGTCAATCAAATTGGCATTCATGTAAATATTATCGAATTGAAAGCCAACTTGATTTTTGTGCCAGGAGATTTTTACATCTTGCTGTTCATCCGATGCCATTATTTTTGCTAACTCACTTAGTATTTTAGCCGAAATAATCATTTTCAGCGGTTTGTTTTCCGTGGTATTTTTGATTTGTTTTAACGCCAGCCGGTGTGTATTCGTAGCAACCATCCGGATAAATTGACCTTGTTGATCGGTTTCCAATAATGCGCCGGTAAAAACCGGACGGGCTTCGTCAGTAGAGCAGGCAAATATGGTTTTGCGGATTAAATCTTTAAATACATAATCCGGAATCAGTATATTTTTATCGGTTTCAAACGGTTTTAATACCGGAAATTCATCCGGCGGAATGGTCAATAAATTAAATTGGGCAGAGCTGGCGGTAATGCGGATTGTTTTTTGTTCCTCGTCCGACGTGATTTGGATTTCGTTACCAGGAAGTTTGCGAACAAGATCTTGCAAATACTTACCAGACAACACAACTTTGCCTGGTTGATCTACTTTCGCCGGAATTTTACAGCTTATGCCGATTTCATAGTCCGTAGCTTGTAATTCTAACATATCTTGATCGGCAAAAAAGTAAACGCCAGTTACTACAGGGTTTGTAGTCTTGGCAGCGATTGCTTTTTGGACACTGATAACTGCATGCATTAAGTCATTTTTGGTGCAAGAAATGTTCATGGGGGTACCCTCCCGTTTGTCTATATTACTTTTTAATATAAATATATAAATTTTAGCCGTAATAGCCGTAGGCCCTGTTTAAATGTTTAAAACCTGGTTGAAAGCAGTGGAGCCGTGATAAAAAGAGTGTTGATAGAGTGTGAATAATCTCATTCGAGTTATCCACATATTCTAAAATTGAATCCGGTGAATCGCTCTGAATTCGTTATCCACAGGCAAAATCACACGTTATAGACAGGTTTATCAGCAAGGAAGAAATTAGATGCTTTCTATTTTCTTGATTAGGTCTTTAATTGTTTGATTTAATTGATTATCTTCTACTCGTTCGCGGCTGATTTTATCATAGGCATGAATGACGGTTGTATGGTCACGGCCGCCGAATAATTCGCCGATCAGCGGCAGGGAATTCTCCGTCATCTCCCGACAAAGATACATGGCGATTTGACGCGGAACAACCACATTGCGGCTTCGTTTTTTGGCCAGCAATTCATCTAATTTTAATTTGTAATGGGTAGCTACCACTTCTTGAATTAGTTTTGCATTGATTTGCCGTGGCTTACCGTCTGGAAACAGGTCTTTCAGGGCTTCCGTCGCTAAGCTCATATCTACCGGATAGCCGGTCAGCGAAGCGTAAGCCATTACGCGGATTAAGGCACCTTCTAATTCACGGATATTGTTATCAATCCGGCTGGCGATAAAGACCATGACGTCATTGGGAACTTCCATATTTTCCAGTAACGCTTTTTTGCGCAGTATGGCAATGCGGGTTTCCAGGTCCGGTGGTTGAATATCCGTGATCAAGCCCCATTCGAAACGGGACCGGAGACGGTCTTCCAATGTGGGAATATCTTTTGGTGGCCTATCGCTGGAAATAATAATTTGTTTATTTGCTTCGTGCAATGTATTAAAAGTGTGGAAAAATTCTTCTTGCGTATGTTCTTTTTTCGATAAAAATTGAATATCATCGACTAATAAGACATCAATGGTCCGGTATTTTTGGCGGAAACTCTCTGGGTTACCGTCACGAATGGAATTAATTAATTCATTGGTGAATTTTTCACTGGATATATAGAGAACCCGCATTTTGGGGTTGTTTTTTAAAATCGTATGGCCAATGGCGTGCATCAAGTGGGTTTTGCCGAGGCCTACACCGCCGTACATAAAAAAAGGATTATACACTTTTGCCGGAACTTCAGCTACGGCTAATGATGCCGCATGGGCAAAACGGTTGGAATTGCCGATAACAAAGTTATCAAATTTATATTTTGGATTTAGGTTGGATAAAGTTAACTGGCCCGAATCAGGATGGGCAGGAACCAAGGTGCTTTTTTCCGTAACCGGTTCTTTTTTTTCTTCCGCAACTGGTAAAATAGAATTGGTTGTCGGTCTTGTTGCCATGGATTGGGATTGAGGCAGGACCGGAATTTGTATTTCTGGTTCTGCCGGTGTTTGTTCTTTGATGTTTAAATTGACCAGTTTAACAGGGACGGGTTTGCCCATTACTTTTTCCACAGTTTGTTGAATCGTGGCGAGATATCTGGTTTCAATCCATTCTTTCGTAAATTGGCTGGGAGCGCCAATTTCGATGAATGTATCGGTAATTGACAAAGGAATCGTCGATTTGATCCAAGTATCAAAAATTGGTTTAATAATTACTTCTTCTAATTGTTCTAGAATTTGATCCCAAATGGAGGCCATTTCGCTGCTATTCACTTGGTTCAGTCCTTCCCGCTAAAAATTTATATGAAGTGGGTTCCATTGACCAATAAGCCAATAGTAATATTAACAGAGTCAGTCAAAAAATGAAATACGTTATCCACAAAGTTATCAACAATTGTGAATATCGAATCGTAAAAAATATAATTTTGATGAAAAAAAATACAATTCCGGTTTTTTCTGTTCCCGTGACATTGTATTTTATAAGAATAAAGCCCATATAATTGCTAAAATTTAAAAATGTGGATAAGTCTGTGTATAAACAAGGTTTATTGTGGATAACATGTGGTTTTTTCTATTTATTCACAATATCTACGTGTCAATCACTCCTTCATGATACCAAAATATGGACAGGTTATCAACAAAATCTGTGTAAAAAATGCATTCAAAATCTTCTTATGGGGTTTCAAATTCACTATGATTCGTTTGTTATGTGGATATCTTCCGTAAATTTCTTGACACTGGGCATATGCGTGGTCTATAATCTTTATAGTTAGGGTAATAGTCGATTATTTCGCATGTTGCGTTTGGATGCAAGGAGGTGTAGGGCTAATGAAACGGACTTACCAACCTAATACGTTGTGGAAAAAAAGAACTCATGGATTCCGTGAGCGTATGTTAACCTTGGGTGGCCGTATGGTATTAAAAAGAAGGCGTGCACGGGGCAGAAAAAAACTTTCTGCATAATAGGCCGGTATATTGGCCTATTTTTTCACTCTGGTGGAAATTACCGCTCTGGCTTGGTGGATCAGGAAAATACTATGTTGACTTGATGAAGGTAAGCGTAATCAGCGTATTCCGCCGTCGTTATTAAAGCTTGGTGTAAACCGGGTTTTCTAAATAAGGTTAAATAGTTAATTTGCCTTGGTAGTACTGGCTTCCGTTACGCACAGGCGCCATCGGAAGCCACGTTACTTTCATTCGAAAAAAGTGCGGCTTGTATGCTGGTTGTGGTAATTTTTAGGTGTATCAAGCTTTACTTTATGATGTCAGGATTTGGTTTATTTTGAATTATAAACTCAAAAAAAAGTATATTTTACGCAAAAAAGCGCATTTTCAGGAAATGTATCGCGTAGGCAAGTCTTATGCAAATCGCTTGGTTGTTTTGTACATCATTCCTAATACGAATCAAACGAGACGTATCGGTTTTGCCGCCGGTAAAAAACTAGGCAATGCAGTAGTCCGCAACCGTGTAAAACGATTGTTGCGGGAGGCATACCGGCTGCAGCAGAATGAATTGGTGACTGGTTATAATTTACTACTGGTAGGACGCAAAGGGATGATCAATCTGGGGATTGAACCAGTCCGTGCGGCTGTACGTGATTTATTTAAGCGGGCGAAAATCTTAGCGGTGCAGGAGCAAAAGAAATGAAATGGCTTTTGTTAAGCATGATTCGATTTTATCGGATTTTTTTATCCCCGTTAAAACCACCTTCTTGCCGTTTTGTACCAACCTGTTCCGAATATGCCTTGATGGCAATTGAGAAATTTGGCGTTATTCGCGGCGGATATCTTGCGTTGCGGAGAATTTTACGCTGCCATCCGTTTCATCCGGGTGGGTATGACCCTATATAAGAGTGGTATGGGTTCCATAATTAGGAGGAGTGATTTTAGTTGGAATTTTTGAGCGGCATAATGCAGACCGCGTTGGCGTTTTTTTACAATATAACCATTGCTATAGGATTTCCTAACTATGGTTTAGCGATTATTCTCTTGACAGTTGTTATCAAGATGGCTTTATATCCGCTCACAGTCAAGCAAGTAAAATCGATGAAGGGTTTACAGGATCTTCAACCGAAAATTAAGGAACTGCAAGAAAAGTATAAAGGCAATAAGGAAAAATTGAACAAAGAAATGGCCGTTTTTTATAAAGAGGCCGGAGTCAACCCTTTGGCCGGATGTTTGCCATTGTTGATTCAAATGCCGATTCTCATTGCAATTTTTTATGCGATTCGAGAATTTGATTATACTTCTGACCCGAGCTTTTTCTGGTTGGCCAATCTTTCTCAATCGAGTCCGGCTGACCCCTATTTCATTATTCCAATATTGGCTGCAGTAACTACATATATCCAGACTAAACAAACAATGACGGATTCAAATAATCCGCAAAGCAAGATGATGTTGAATATTATGCCTCTGTTTATCGGGTATATGACGCATACTTTCCCGGCGGGGCTTGGTTTATATTGGGTAACCAGCAATATCATTCAGATACTCCAACAATGGTTTATGTATCGCAAACCGGCGAAGGGGTAAGAGGAGGCGTAGCTATACAATGAGTTCGAAGGAATTTACTGCTAAAACAGTGGAAGAGGCGCTAGCCGCAGCTCTTGCAGAGTTGCAGGTAACAGAGGATCAAATTGAATATGAAGTATTAGAGGTTCCCAGTAAAGGTTTATTTGGGATTATTGGTGGAAAACCGGCCCGTATCCAAGTTACTGTTAAACCTGTGAAAAAAATCGATCCGCTTGAAGTCGCTCATGAATTTCTGAGGCAGATATTTGCAGCTATGCAGCTCGATGTGATGATCGAGAAATTTGAAAAAGAAGAGTATAAATTATTTAATCTCCATGGCGATAATTTAGGTGTTTTAATTGGTAAACACGGGCAAACACTGGATGCACTGCAATACTTAACCAATTTGGCAGCCAATCATGGGGCAGAAGAGCGCATTCGAGTCGTCCTGGATGTAGAAAATTATCGCAAGCGCCGTGAAGATACATTATCGCGCTTAGCATTTCGTTTGGCGGATAAAGTAAAACGACATCATGAAAAAGTGGTGTTGGAACCAATGAGTGCGCACGAAAGAAAGATTATTCATATGGCTCTGCAAGATGATGCCCGTATCTCTACTTACAGTGAAGGGGAAGAGCCGTACCGAAAAGTAGTTATAGCCTTAAAAAGATAATTTTCGGATATGCAAACCCCAGTAGTAATGGTTATATTATTACTGGGGTTTATTGTGTGGTTCACCTTGTACTAAAAAAGGAGGGCGGCGTTTTATGCAGGAAGATACAATCAGCGCGGTTGCGACTGCGGTTGGCGATGGCGGCATTGGTATTATCCGGTTGAGCGGTAACAATGCGGTGGAAATAGCCGCTGCCTTGTTTCAAAGTGCGAAAGAGAAAAATATTAGTGTAGATGTGGGCGGTCATCTTTATTATGGCCACATTATTGATCCGGAAAACGGATTTATTGTGGATGAGGTTGTGTTGATCGTTATGAAAGCGCCCCATTCTTATACGCGCGAAGACGTGGTGGAAATCCAGTGTCATGGCGGTACCGTTGTTTTACAGCAAATTTTAGCCTTGACCCTGCGCCATGGAGCGCGGCTGGCCGAACCGGGGGAATTTACCAAGCGGGCATTTTTGAATGGCCGTCTTGATTTGACGCAGGCGGAAGCGGTCATTGATATCATCAGGGCGAAAACGGATGCTTCCTTACGAATGGCGGTTGGCCATTTGCAAGGCGATTTGGCTCTGAAAATTCGCGGTCTGCGGGAACAAATTTTGGCCATGATTGCGCAATTGGAGGCAACTATCGATTTTCCGGAAGAAAATATTGAAGAATTGTCGGTTGAAAAAGTCCGTTTTTCATTACAAATCATTGTGCAAGAAATCCAACGGTTGTTGGCTACTTCGAATGCGGGCCGGATTTTACGGGATGGGCTGCAGACCGTGATTATTGGCAAACCGAATGTTGGCAAATCGAGCTTACTGAACGCGCTGCTGCGCGAAAATCGGGCCATCGTTACTGATATTCCCGGTACTACAAGGGACAGTATCGAGGAATTTGTGAATATCCGCGGCATCCCGTTACGAATTGTTGATACTGCCGGTATACGGGAAACAAGCGATGCGGTGGAGAAAATCGGGGTCGATCGCAGCCGGGCGTTTGCCGAAACGGCCGACCTGGTGTTGCTGCTTTTGGACGCATCGCAGCCATTAACGCAGGAAGACTTGCAGGTGTTGGACTTGCTGGCTGAGCAAAAAGCGATTATTTTGATTAATAAGTCGGATCTGCCGGAACAATTGTCCAGGACTGAATTGGCAGCGCATGTTGGAAAGCGGCAGGTCATTACGATTTCTGTCTCGGCCGGAACCGGACTGGATGTATTGGAACAAAGCATTGCCGATATGGTCTATGCAGGCCAGATTAGTGCAAGTGATGGAGCGGTTGTCAATAATGTGCGCCAAATAGAGATTCTGCGCCAGGCCACGCAAAATTTAACGGATGCGCAAAATACAATTGAGGCCGGATTGCCGGTTGATTTTCAAGTCATCGATTTGCGGGCTGCATGGGAGAAATTAGGCGAGATTTCAGGGGAAACCGTCAACGATGATATTATTGATGAGATTTTCAGCCGATTTTGCATCGGTAAATAAATCAGGGTCCGGGGATGATTTGAATGCAGGAGATGAAGTGTTTTGTTTAGTGTAAGTTCCTATGATGTAATTGTAATTGGCGCCGGCCATGCCGGATGCGAAGCAGGGTTGGCTGCAGCCAGGATGGGCTGTAAAACTTTGGTTGCTACGCTGAATTTGGATAATATTGCGCTGATGCCTTGCAATCCTTCGGTGGGTGGTCCCGCTAAAGGGCATCTAGTGCGGGAAATCGACGCATTGGGCGGCGAAATGGGCTATAATGCGGATTATACCTGTATTCAAATGAGGATGCTGAATACGGCCAAAGGGCCGGCGGTTCATGCCTTACGGGCGCAATCTGATAAACATCTATACCAGAAACGGATGAAACAAGTGCTGGAAAACCAGGCCAATTTGTCGGTAAAGCAAGTACTGGTTACGAGGATTCTGGCCGAAGACGGGCAGGTTTGCGGCGTACAGGGCGAAAATGGCGATGTGTATCATTGCCAATGTGTGATTTTGGCCAGTGGGACTTATTTGCGCTCTAAGATTATTCTGGGCGATTTATCGTATTCCGGCGGCCCGAATGGCCAACGGTCCGCGGATCAACTGACCGATTCGTTGCGAAGCCTCGGCATTGAGATAATGCGTTTTAAGACCGGAACACCGGCACGGGTTGACTATCGTTCGCTCGATTTTTCGCGTATGTCGATTCAACCCGGCGATGAACGGACGAGGAATTTTTCGTTCATGAGCGATATTGATACGCGGGAGCAAATTCCGTGTTGGTTGACGTATACGAACCAGGCGACCCATCAAATTATCCGCGATAATTTACATCGCGCGCCGTTGTATTCCGGTAAGATTGAAGGAACCGGGCCGCGGTATTGCCCATCGATTGAGGATAAAGTGGTGCGGTTTGCGGACAAAGAAGCCCATCAGCTGTTTATTGAGCCGGAAGGGCGCTCGACTTGCGAGATGTATGTACAAGGGATGTCAACCAGTTTGCCGTTAGACGTCCAATTGGCGTTTTTACGGACGATTCCCGGCTTGGAGAAGGCGGAAATTATGCGCCCGGGCTATGCAATTGAATACGATTGCATCGAGCCTACCCAGCTAACTTCTTCGCTCGAATGTAAATCATTGCGCGGCTTTTTTTCGGCCGGACAAGCCAATGGTACGTCGGGCTACGAAGAAGCAGCAGCACAGGGCTTGATTGCTGGAATTAATGCGGCATTGCGGGTTCAAGAAAAGCCTGCCTTTACCTTATCGCGTTCGGAGGCATATATTGGGGTTTTGATTGATGATTTGGTCACAAAAGGTACGCCGGAGCCGTATCGGATTATGACTTCGCGTGCGGAATACCGGCTCCTGTTGCGGAATGATAACGCCGATTTGCGATTGACGGAAAAAGGCTGGGCCATTGGTTTGGTTGACAAACCGCGTTATGAGCGTTTTTGCCGGAAGCGGGATGCCGTGCAGGACACAATTCAATTGTTGCGCGAGTTTAGTGTAGCGCCAAATTCTGAAACACAACAAATTTTGCTTTCGCTGGGGTCAGCTGAGCTTCGAAGCGGATCGACCTTGTACGATTTGCTGCGGAGAACCGAAATCACGTATGAAGCGCTGCGTGCATCCTTTGCGTTGCCGAAATTAACGGAGGAAGTGCGGGAACAGGTTGAGATTTTAGTGAAGTATGAGGGGTATATTCGCAAACAGCAGGAACAGGTGGACCGGTTGGCGAAATTGGAAGCAAAGCAGTTGCCGCGGGACTTGGATTATGAAACCGTTGCCGGCTTGGCTTTGGAAGCACGGCAAAAATTGAATAAAGTACGACCGGCTTCTGTAGGACAGGCAACACGAATTTCTGGCGTATCGCCTGCGGATATTTCGATTTTGCTGGTGTACCTTGAACAGCGACGGCGGGGTGACCAATAAGTGAGTTTTTCTGAACAATTGAAAAAAGCGGCCGAGGATTTTTCCATGCCTCTTTCGGATGAGCAGATCCGGTCTTTTTCCCAGTATCAGGAGCTTCTCGTGGAATGGAACCAGAAAATGAACCTGACGGCGATCACGGAGCCGCAAGAAATTGCCGTGAAGCATTTTATTGATTCTTTGTCTTGTCTGGATCCGGCGGTGTTTCCAATAGGATGCTCTGTTGTTGATGTTGGGACCGGAGCAGGATTTCCTGGCTTGCCGTTAAAAATTGTCCGGCCCGATATTCAACTTTGCTTGATCGATTCGTTGCAGAAGCGAACGGTTTTTTTGCAGACGGTTGCCCAGGCGTTGGAGTTGAAAGATGTTGAGATTCGCCATTTACGGGCGGAGGAAGCCGGACGCCAAAAGCCATACCGAGCCCGTTTTGATGTGGCGGTTTCTCGGGCGGTGGCGCGTTTGAGTGTCTTGTGTGAACTTTGTTTGCCGTTTGTCCGGACGGGGGGCTATTTCGTGGCGATGAAAGGCGCGAAGTTCCGCGACGAAATTGCCGGCGCGGATACGGCGATCAGGGTATTAGGCGGACAGATCCAACAGGTCAAGGAAATTTCTTTGCCCGGGTTGGATGATGTCAGAGCCGTTATTTATATTGAGAAGAAGAAAGGGACTCCTGACAAATACCCGCGGCGTGCAGGAATTCCGGAAAAAGATCCTTTATGATATAGTATAGGTAGAGGATGCGAGAAGGCGGTGCATAGATGAAGCGATTTGCACAATTGATAGGATTTGGGACAAATAAGGCGGCACCTAAACCGGAAGATGTGTCTATGGCTGAGAAGAGTGCGGTTACTGAAGAAGAACTTTCAAACGTGCAGGAAATCGCTGTTGATTCTATCGTTCCGAACCCTTATCAACCAAGAAAATTATTTGATGATGAAGCGTTGCAGGAATTAGCGGCTTCGATTCGTGAATTTGGAATCATCCAGCCCTTATTAGTTCGTCCGGCTGCCTCCGGCTATGAGTTGATTGCCGGCGAGCGCCGGTTGCGGGCGGCAAAATTAGCACAATTAACGCAAGTACCGGCCATTGTCAAAAATTTTAGCGATAAAGAAGCCGCAGAGTTGGCGATGATCGAGAACCTACAGCGGGAGGATCTTCATTATTTAGATGAAGCATTAGGATTTCAGCAATTATTGGCTAACTTTGGTTTTACACAAGAGGAATTGGCCCGCCGGGTTGGAAAAAACCAATCGACCATTGCGAACAAGCTTCGTTTACTGAAATTGCCCGAAGAAGTGCGTAAAGTTATTCTCGAAACGAATCTGACAGAGCGCCATGCGCGGGCGTTATTGAAGCTGGAGGATGAACAAAAGCAATTTGTCGTATTGCAGGATGTGCAGGCTAAAAAATTGAACGTGCGGGAAACCGAAGAACTTGTTGAACGGGTGGTACAGCAGGCGCAGCCGGCTAAACCAAAACAGAATATTGTCCGTATGATCAAAGATGTCAGGATATTTTTAAATACGATCCATAGTGTCATCGACCAAATGAAAAAAGCCGGGATGAAGATTAAAGTAGAGCAGACGCAAGATGACAAAGCGGTCTATTTAAAGTTAAAAATCCCCAAACGCTAGTAGTGTCCGGCTGCAAGCAGGCCTGAAGTCCATAATGTGCATATTTTATAATTGAGAAGGAGGTTTTGTAGTGTGGAAAATTCCTTGGCGGTTATTCAATTTGCTCTGAGTATGGAGAAGGAAGGTGAACTTTTTTTTGCCGGTGCGGCGGAACAGGTTCAGGATGGGGAAGCAAAAAACATGTTTTTGGAACTTTCCCAGTGGGAAAAAACGCACCAAGAGTTTTTGCAGGAACAGTATGATTCCCTCTTGAAAAATGGCAAGTGGACCGAAGACCTGGATATGAGCCTATATGATCAGGAAAGTATGAAATGGTCGACCTTTTACCGCCGTGGCAGCGGTGAAGGTCCTGAACCGACAGTAGGCATCAATACATCTACCACAGACTTGTCGGCCTTGCGGCTGGCAATGTTTATTGAAACGGATCTGTATACTTTTTATCAGAACGCGGCAGCCCATACTGCGGCTCCGGAAGGAAAAAAAATCTTGCTGATGCTGGCAGAGTGGGAATTGAACCATCGGAAGATCATTGAATCGTATTATGAGGAGACACGGCAAAGTTTATGGAACCAGATGGGGTTTGCCCCGTTCTAAACGAGATCGTAAAAATGCCCTGCAGCGATCGCT
>CAYUNV010000001.1:12260-30878 GCA_964446265.1 uncultured Negativicutes bacterium
GCTGCAGGGCATTTGTTTTTATATGCATCACTTTGCGAGCAACGTTTTGGCGAGGTTTACAGCTTGAATTCCGTCCGCCGCATAGGCGTCCGCTCCTGCTTGCTGTGCATATTCCGGAGTAAGGACTGCACCGCCGACGATAATCTGGGCTGTGGAATTGGCGGCCCGCAGAACGGCAATCGTTTCATCCAGTGCCGGTAAGGTGGTTGTCATTAATGCGCAGAGGCCGACAATATCCGGCTTATATTTGGTTGTGGCCTCTAAGACTGTCTGGGGCGAGACGTCTTTTCCCAGATCAATAACGTAAAAACCATTATTTTCCATAAGAGCGGCAACAATGTTTTTGCCAAGATCATGGATATCGCCCTCGACTGTGGCGAGAAGAACGGTTCCAAGGCTTTTTACGGAATGGGCGGGTAATGTTTCTTTGATGGTCATAAAAGCCGCGCGCATTGTTTCTGCGGCTAACATTACTTGGGGCAGATAGCACCGGCCGGCGCCAAATGCGGTTCCCACTTCATTCATGGCGGCGGTAAGGGCTTTGTCCGTAATTTCGAGTGGGGAATATCCGCCATCTAATGCGGCTTTAATTAATGGAATGATGCTTTCCTTTTCGCCGTTAATGACAGTCTGACGAATTGCTTCCAGTGGATCAGACGGGGTTGACGGATTGGCTGCCTGGGGCAGCGTTTCTTTTGGCGCCTGTTTTTGAATATAGTTTTTGCTGCCAACATCCTGGCCGAGAATTACGGCCGACGCAGCTAAGGCATCCTGCATGGAGGGTTCATAGGGATTTAAAATCGGCGCATCCAAGCCGGCTGCCAGACACATGCAGCAGAATGACGCATTGATTAATTCGCGGCGGGGCAGGCCGTAGGAGACATTGCTTAACCCCATTGTTGTTGGGAATCCAAAATGGTGCCGATACAAGCGTAACGTTTCGAGGATACCCTTGCCGGCATCGGGGTTGGCAGCCAGCGTTAATACCAGCGCATCAAGAACGAAGTCGGCATCGGTTAACCCCGCTTGATGTGCTGCGGCTATGATCGTCCGGATTGCTTCAATTTTTTCTGCTGAGGTAGAAGGTAACCCAGCGCCGGTCACAGGGAGGCAGATGATGGCCGCCCCATATTTTTTGGCCAATGGCAAAAATTGCTCTAACCGTTTTGGTTCAGCGGTTAAGGAGTTGATCAAAGCCCGTCCGGGATAATAGCGAAGGCCTGCTTCCAAAGCAACCGTATCGGTTGTATCGATTGAAAGGGGGGCCGTGACCAGCATCGATAAGGTTTCGACGGCTTGTTTCATCGTTTCTGCTTGGTCAATGCCCGGTACGCCCATATTTACGTCTAGGATTTCTGCACCGGCTTGGATTTGGGCCAGTGCTTCTTTTTTTATGGAAGTAAAGTCTTTGGCGCGGAGATCGGCAGCTAACGCTTTCCGACCGGTTGGATTAATCCGCTCACCGATGATGACGGTTGGGAAATTCGCGCCCAGGTAGACGGTTTTCGTCCGGCTTGTCAGCGCCGTTGGAAGTGTATGTTGTGAGCGGTGCGGCGGGTTTGTCAGGTAACCGCAATTTTGCAAGGTGTTTCGGATTGCCTTGATGTGGGCAGGGGTTGATCCGCAGCAGGCGCCGATATATGTTGCTCCCGCTTCCACTAATTTTGGTGCCCATTCGGCCATTTGTTCCGGAGTCATTGGAAAGATCGTGCGCCCATTTTCCAGGCGCGGCATGCCGGCATTTGGTTGAATGCTAACTGGCAAATTTGTCGTTTGGGCAATTTTGGAAACCACTTCTAAAAGTTGCTCCGGTCCGAGCGAACAGTTAGCGCCAATCACATTGGCACCTAGGGAAGAAAGGGTTATGGCCGCTGTAACCGGGTCTGTGCCGGTAACTGTCCGACCATCCGCGCCAAACGAAAATTGGCAGATGATTGGTTTTTTGGTAGCGGCTTTGGCCGCCAGCAGGGCAGCCCGCATTTCCTGGATATCAATAATTGTTTCGATAATAATCATATCAACGCCGGAAGCTTCAAGGCACTGGACTTGCTCGTAATATACGTCATAAGTGGTTTCAAACGATTGATCGCCAAGCGGTGCTATGAATTTACCGGTTGGGCCAAGCGAACCGGCAATTTGTGTATCAGGCCCACAGGCGGATCGTGCCGTTTTTACGGCGGCTGCGTTCAGCAGCGCCACTTTATCTTGCAGGTTATAGTGGCTTAATTTGATCCGGTTTGCGCCAAAGGTATTGGTAGTTATGATATTGGATCCCGCTAAAACATATTGGCCGTGAATCTCGGCTAATGCCTCCGGATTTTCCAGTGTCCATAATTCCGGGCAATATCCCGGGGGTAAACCGGCGGCTTGCAGCATGGTGCCCAAGCCGCCATCAAAAATCTTTATCATGATTTGTTGTCTCCTTTCGTGCCAGGCAGGAATTTTGATTGCAATGTTGGCAACTGAGATGGTTTGTATCGAGCGGATAGCTTTGGGCTTGCGTTGGATATAAACCGACGATTGCCGTGACTGACTTTCGCGGGACCAGCATCGCCGCGGCGGTGAGGCTAATTCCCAGCGTTGGGCCTCCGGAAAGAGGTAAAATTTCTTTTTGTGACAAAATATTCCAATCACCATAGCCGGGGCTAAACCGGTTGCCGCTTACTAACCCGGCCGCAGCGGACTGATGACGAATGATGCGGCAAATATCATCTGCCGTTTGTTCCACTGCTGCAGTTCCTGCGGAATCGAGCAGCAAAGCGGCCGTATATGCATTATTCGCAAACAAACGGGCGACTTCTTCTTCCAGCGCTGTACTAATCGTTGCTGCCAAGATGGCAACTTGTACGGCACCGGTAAGAAATTTTTGAATGTTTTTTCCTTCCAAGGGAACCGGATCTGGCGTATAAATTATATGAGAAGTATCGTCATACGGATACGTATTCCAAGCCCCTTGCGGATGAATGAGGATAATTGCCTCACGCATCGCTGTTTGCAGCATTTGTTTGCGGACTAAGACCGGCATAACGGCGAACTTCGGAGGACTTCAGGGTTGTTATTGTCGGGTAATATGTTTGCATGACAACCTCCTTCAGCAGTTCGATTTTTACGATACTTAAAATGTTTCCGGGTTGGAATGTCAGAAAATGCACGATTCACATGCCAAAAGGAGAACTCTAAGTAAAAAAATACGCGTAAAATAGTTCCTTATAATATAGGTACATGAGTTGGTTAATCATGTACGAAATGATGTTTGAACTTAATGATAGACTGCGGAAACTTTTCTGTCAAGAAAATACAGATATCTTCACGACCATCATAAGATAATTATTAAAGTAGGGGATTGGTCGCAGGATTTTATTGTCGGACTAGGGAAACTACATTATAATAAAAAGATGGTTATTGGAGCTTATGAGGTGAAAAGTGTGGTCAAAATAATCGCTATTGCTAATCAAAAAGGCGGGGTGGGGAAAACCACAACAGCGGTAAATTTAGGAGCTTGCCTGGCTAAATTGGAAAAAAAGGTTTTATTGGTGGATATTGATCCGCAAGGTAATTCTACCAGTGGATTAGGCCTCAATAAATCAGGCATCAAACGCTGTACGTATGACGTGCTAGTAAATGATATTGATATGGCGGAAATTATTGTATCGACGGAAATTGACAAGTTATTTTTGGCGCCGGCGACCATTCAACTGGCGGGGGCTGAAATTGAACTGGTTTCTGTTATGTCGCGCGAAAACCGACTGAAAAGGGCATTGGAACAAGTGAAATACCAGTATGATTTTGTGATCATTGATTGCCCGCCGTCACTTGGGTTGCTTACTTTGAACGCATTGACGGCGGCGTCATCCGTTTTGGTTCCTATCCAATGTGAGTTTTATGCTTTGGAAGGAGTTTCACAATTGATGAATACCATTTCTTTAGTGCAGCGTAATCTGAATCCGGCACTGAATCTGGAAGGTGTTCTGATGACGATGTTTGATGCGCGGACTAACTTATCCATTCAAGTGGTTGATGAAGTAAAACGGCACTTTCGGAATAAAGTGTATCAAACCATTATTCCTCGCAATGTACGTTTGAGCGAAGCCCCGAGCCATGGGCAGCCAGTTATTATTTATGATGCAAAATCAAAAGGGGCGGAAGTGTATTTAGAACTTGCCAAGGAGGTGATCGGGGATGAGTAAACGTGGGTTAGGTCGCGGTTTGGATGCATTAATTTCTACTAGTGGAGTACAAGCTTCCGATCAGGAGAGTATTACGGAAATTGCTGTGCAGGAAATCGTGGCGAACCGCTTCCAGCCTCGTCGGCTATTCGAACCGGAAAAATTATCGGAACTGGCAGAATCCATTAAACAGTATGGCGTCTTACAGCCGGTTGTGGTTCGAAAAATGGCGAAAGGGTTTGAATTGGTGGCGGGCGAACGGCGCTGGCGGGCCTCGCAGTTGGCGGGACTTAGAACGGTTCCGGCGGTGATCCGTGAATACACCGATTCACAAATGACGGAAATTGCTTTAATTGAAAATTTGCAGCGGCAAGATTTGAATCCCATTGAGGAAGCATTTGCTTACCGAAGGTTAATGGATGAATTTAATTTAACACAGGATGCCGTTGCGAACCGTGTTGGACGTAGTCGGTCGTATATTGCCAATATGGTTCGGCTTATTCATTTGCCGGATTCTATCCAAGATTTTGTTTCACGTGGAACATTAACGATGGGCCAAACAAGACCATTATTGGCGTTAGAGAGTGAGGAATTACAAATCCAAGCTGCTAGACGAATCATTGATGAAGATTTATCGGCCAGGGACGCAGAAGAATTGGTTCGTAAACTCAATGAAGTGCCTACAGAGCGGCAAGTTTCCACACCGATCCCTAAAGAAGTATTTATGGCCGAAGCGGAAGATCGATTAAAAATGCTGTTGGGCACGAAAGTCCATATTAAACCGGGAAAATTGAAGAGCCGGATTGAAATCGAATTCCATTCGGCGGAAGAATTGGATCGCATTATTGAAACAATGTCTTCTACCGCCTATGTGCCAACCCATAAAGTGAGAGCGAATTTTATTGTGTAATTAAACGACGATGTAGCGTGGTATAGAGACGGCTGTAAGAAATGCGAAATGACAGCCGGTTGAATCGATACTGCAACGACCCGTTGATTAGCGAGGGTAGCAAATGGAAGGTTCGATGAAAAGTTTGGCATTGAGCTTTTTTGTTTCACGTGAAACAAAAAAACAACGATAGAGGGAGTGGCGCAATGCGCATCGAAGAAGATTTGCTGGGTCAGCGAGAAGTTCCAGAAAAAGCGTATTATGGAATACATACGGTAAGAGCCATGGAAAATTTCCCACTGACCAGTTGGTGTGTTCATCCAAGGCTAATTCAAGCAATTGCATTGATCAAAAAAGCCGCTGCGGAAGTAAATTGCGAACTAGGGTATTTGTCAAAGGAAATTGCCGCTCCCTTGATCCAGGCTGCCGACGAAGTGATGAACGGGCAATGGCAAGATCAATTCATTGTGGACGCCCTGCAAGGCGGCGCCGGTACGTCAACCAATATGAATGTGAATGAAGTTCTGGCAAACCGGGCATTGGAACTATTGGGAAAAGACAGGGGCGAATATGCAATCATCCATCCGCTGAATCACGTTAACCTGCAGCAATCAACAAATGATGTATATCCTACCGGGCTGCGGATTGCTGCGTTATGGCTCTTGAAAATACTCAGTGAAGAATGTGCTCGTTTGCAAGAAGCTTTGCAAGAAAAAGAAGCGGAATTTGCCCATATTATTAAAGTAGGTCGGACTGAAATGCAAGATGCCGTGCCAATCATGCTCGGGCAGGAATTCAGCGCCTACGCGCAAGCTATAGCCCGCGACCGGTGGCGGTTATACAAAGTAGAAGAACGATTACGACAAATCAACCTTGGCGGAACGGCAGTAGGGACCGGCTTGAATGCCGATAAAAAGTATATTTATATGGTAAACGACCGTGTGCGTATCTATTCGGGGTTTGGTTTATCCAGAGCGGAAAATATGATTGATGTCACGCAAAATGCCGATGTATTTGTTGAAGTATCCGGCTTGGTAAAGACATTAGCAGTAAATTTGAGTAAAATTGCCCATGATTTGCGACTGCTTTCGTCAGGTCCATTTGCCGGACTCGGAGAAATCCGGTTGCCGGAACGCCAGGCAGGATCCTCTATTATGCCGGGGAAAGTGAATCCAGTTATTCCGGAAGCGGTTAACCAAGCAGCATTCCAGGTTATCGCCGGTGATGTTGCCATTACACTCGCCGCCCAATCCGGACAATTGGAGTTAAATTCTTTTATGCCGTTGATTGCCCATCACTTATTGGGAAATTTGGAACTTTTGGCGAATAGTGTCCGTGTTTTTCGTGAATTTTGTGTGCAGGGCATTGCGGCCAATGAGGAGCAGTGCCGTTATCTTTTAGGAAACAGTTTGGCGGCCGTTACTGCGCTGGTGCCTTATATCGGCTACGACCGCGCTTCCCATCTTGCGCACCTTGTTGGCAAAGACGGGCGGTCGTTTGAAGAGATCGCGCTAGCTGAGAGTGGATTAACGGCTGAAGAATTGGCGAAAATATTAAATCCGCAATTGATGACGAGTCCGGGCGTAGTCCGTTTATCCGACAAAACGTGAAAATTTATAAATTATTGTATTATGAATAGAAAAATGAATTGTTTAAGGCGCTGCAGGGCGGCTGGAACGGGGGGCACAATGGAAGATACACCAAAAGGGTCAAGGTTGCACATTGCGATTTTTGGCCGGCGAAATGCCGGTAAATCCAGTTTAATCAATGCTTTGACCAACCAGGAAATTGCACTGGTTTCCGATGTGGCAGGGACAACAACCGATCCCGTATACAAGGCGATGGAAATATTACCGATCGGACCGGTTATGATTATTGATACTGCGGGGATCGACGACGTCGGTCAATTAGGCGGATTGCGTGTAGAGCGGACAATGCAGGTATTGAATAAAGCGGACTTAGCGATCCTTGTGGTTGAGCCAACTATGGGGATTGGGGACGCGGAAAAAGAGCTGTTGACGTCGATCCAGAAACGAAAAATTCCGGTTGTTGGTGTTGTCAATAAAATTGACTTGGACAGCGAAAGCCAAAAACATTGTCAAGAATGGGGTGCCATTTTAGGGCTGCCGTTACTGCCGGTCAGTGCAAAGGACCGGCGGGGGATCGAGGAACTGAAAACACAGTTGATTAAGAACGCCCCGGATGATTGGGAAGGGCCGCCGATTATTGGTGACCTAGTTAATCCCGGCGATGCGGTCGTGTTAGTCGTACCGATTGATTTAGCAGCACCGAAAGGCCGATTGATCTTGCCCCAAGTACAGACTATTCGAGATTTATTGGATCACGATGCGTATAGTATTGTTGTAAAGGAACGGGAATTGCGGGAAGCGCTGGATAATTTGCAGCGGCCGCCGCGCATGGTGGTTACTGATTCACAAGAGTTTTTGAAGGCGGACGCCGACACGCCGCCGGAAATTTGGCTAACTTCTTTTTCCATTTTGATGGCGCGTTACAAAGGGGACTTGAACACGCTTGTAGCCGGCGCAAAGGCTATCGATCATTTACAGCCGGGTGATAAAGTGCTGATCTCGGAAGGGTGTACCCATCACCGGCAAGCCGATGATATTGGCCATGTGAAGATTCCGCGCTGGTTGCGGCAGATCGTTGGCGGGGAATTGGATTTTCATTGGGTTTCAGGAGGAACTTTCCCGCCGGATATTGCCCAATACAAATTGATTATTCATTGCGGCGCATGTATGTTGAACCGTCGGGAAATGCTTTACCGGTTGTCGGCAGCAAGGGAAGCGGGGGTGCCGATTGTAAATTACGGTGTACTCATCGCCCATGTCCACGGTATTTTGAAACGTGCTTTGTCACCCTTCCCGTTAGCCAGGATGATATTGGAAGAAGAATAGAACAACGCCGGCGGCCGCTGCGGGAGCTCCGCCGGCAAAAGAATAAGACAAACGAAGGGTGTGCAGGGAAATGGAATTGAAGGCCCAAATTATGACTGCTTTGATTAATAATTTAGAATATGTAATGGCGATTACGCTGCTCCTGTTACTGATTGTACTGGTTCTATTCATGATTGATTTGATAAAAATGAATAGAATGGCAAAACGTTACAAGACGATGATGCGCGGCATGGAGAATTCGAACTTGGAAGAACTGTTACTTGCGCACATCGCAGAACTCCGGCAGACGTTGATCCAGGTTAAAAGCCTGCAAGGAGACTGCCGGCGTTTGGACGAATTGACAAGTCGTTGCCTGCAAAAAACAAACTTAGTTCGTTACAATGCATTTGAAAATACAGGCAGTGATCTGAGTTTTGCGCTGGCATTGCTAGATGCGCACAATGATGGGGTTGTAATATCCAGTTTGTTTGGCCGTGATGAATCGAGGGTATACGCAAAACCGATTCTGAACAGCCAGTCGACATATTTTTTAACGGAAGAAGAACAACAAGCGCTGCGAAAGGCCGCTGAAAAAAAATAAGCCACTCGGCAGGAAAATAAAAAAATGCGTTGAATTAAATTATGTGGCTAATAAACATGTTTGTTTTGTAGAATGAAGAAGGTGATGGGTATAGATATTAGGAATATTAGAGATATTTTGAAGGCAGGAAAGGCAGATAAACGGGAATATACACTGATGGTTGTGCCGCACCAAGGCCAGTCCGTCATCCGAATAAAGCTTCCAATCCGGGCTCTTAAGTTTTCGGCAGTGGCAGCGGTCCTGTTTCTGTTCTTTTTTGCGGGTGCTTTTATAAATTATCGCAATACAATCAACACAGCCAGCGCGGAAAAAGCGGAATTGGAAAGTTTACGACAAACCAATACCATACAAAAACAGCAAATTGAACAAATTGCCAAAGAGACAGCCGTATTACAGGAAGATATGCGCCGTGTGGACCAACTGGATAATGAAGTTCGGCGGATGATGAGCCTCGAGGAGCAACCGGAAGCTTCACGTTCAGGCACAGCCCGTCCAAGTACCACATTTAATGGGCAAGGCGGACCAACAGTGGAACCGGATATCAACAGCCTTGCGCATTTGGTTCAAGAACTACGGGCCAATGCAAAAGTCAGGGAAAGCAGTCTGGAAAACCTTCGTGCCCAGATTATTGACAAAAATGCTCGTGCAGCCGCCATACCCTCAATCTGGCCAGCAAGCGGAGATGTTACTTCGCGTTTTGGCTGGCGGTCCTCACCGTGGGGTTGGGGCGGCGATTGGCATCCGGGCATTGATATAGCGAACGACTATGGAATTCCCATTGCAGCGACTGCGGACGGAACGGTCGTTCAAGCCGAATGGTACGGTGGATACGGGAAGTTGGTACAAATTGATCATGGCAATGGGATCGTTACATTGTACGGACATAACTCCCGAATTCTTGTTTCCGTGGGGCAGCAAGTGCATAAAGGGGATATTATTGCGGAAATGGGCAGCACCGGGGACAGCACGGGACCGCATTGCCATTATGAAGTTCGTGTAAATGGAACAGCTGTAAATCCAGCTAGTTTCTTGTAATTAGCAGAGGTCCGAGACCGGATAGGGAGCGTGGAGTATGTTTGGCAGTAAAAGTAAAGCACAAATTTCGCTAGAACAAGTAGAGACGATTGTTGGTAAAAATACATGCGTTAAGGGAACGATTACTGCGAAAGGTTCTCTCCGGATTGACGGGCAGCTTGAGGGAGATATCGACACCGAAGGGGATCTTGTGGTAGGTCCTACCGGAATTTTGAAATCGAATATAAAAGCCCGCAAAGCAACAATTGCCGGCGTGGTTAACGGTAACGTTAATTTAGAGGATAAACTGGAATTATTGCCAACCGGAAAATTGGTCGGCGATGTAAAGGTTGGTTCGATTATTATCGGAGAAGGGGCTATATTTCAGGGTGCTTGTGAAATGAAACATTCAGACTTGGAACTCCAAAATCCAGCGCTGAAAAAATGATTAGGCCGAAAAGTAAATTTTAATGTCGACGCAATAGATTAATGCCCGTGTCAGTGAAGTGAATTCATTGCGCGGGCATTCGTTTCGCAGGCGGCAAAAAAACGGAATGTAACTTATGTATATAGATTAGAAATCCTTGTTACGAGAAAGGAGCCGCAACTATGCAAGAACTTTTGCGCGCCATCCCGGCAGTTGATCAAATTGTATCCGAGGCTACTGCCAACCAGGACTTGGCAGTATGTCCGCGTCCGCTGTTGGTGGACGCGATCCGCGATGCCGTTTCCATGGCCCGTGCGGAAATATTAGCCGGAAAAACGCCCGATGTTTCGATCCCTTGTATTTTATTTAAAGTGCAAGAAATAGTGCGCCGCCAAATCGCCACTAATTTGAGACGGGTTATTAACGCAACCGGAGTGATTATTCACACCAATTTAGGCCGGTCGCCATTAAGCGCCCGGGCGTTGACCGCAGTCCAAGACGTGTCTGCCGGCTACAGCAACCTGGAGTTTGATCTGGAGAAAGGGGTTCGGGGCAGCCGGTATAGCCATGTGGAGGAAAAAATTTGCGCACTAACGGGCGCCGAAGCCGCGCTCACCGTCAATAATAATGCCGCCGCCGTATTATTGGCCTTGTCAACGGTAGCCCGTGGGCGGGAGGTCGTTATTAGCCGGGGGCAATTGGTTGAAGTCGGAGGGTCGTTTCGTATCCCGGAAGTCTTGCGGCAAAGCGGCGCAAAACTGATAGAAGTTGGCACGACCAACCGGACGCATTTGGCGGACTATGAACAGGCGATAACCGAAGATACAGCGGCAATTATGAAAGTTCATACCAGCAATTACCGGATTATGGGCTTTGCGTCACAACCGGAAGAAGGCGAACTGGTTGGCCTGGCCAGGCAACGGGAAATTGTTAGTATCAATGATTTGGGGAGTGGAACCCTGCTGCCGCTAACTACTGGCGGCTATCGCGAAGATACCGTCAAAGAAGCCGTAGCTGCCGGCTTTGATATTGTTACGTTTAGCGGTGATAAATTGCTGGGCGGCGGACAAGCTGGAATTATTGTCGGCAAACAAAAATATATCCGGCAGATGAAGGCGAACCATTTATTGCGAGCCTTGCGGATTGATAAATTATCGCTAGCTGCCTTGGAAGGAACTCTGCTGGACTATTTGGTGGGGACGCCGGAAGAGGATATCCCGGTCCAGAGGATGTTGCGGCGCAGCCTGGAGGAGTTGCAGCAGCAAGCCATTGCGCTGGCAGAACAATTTACACCTCTGCTGGACATAGGGTGGCAAGTGGAGGTGACAACTCTTTCTTCGCAGGCCGGCGGAGGGGCGCTTCCCGCCATTGATTTGAAGAGTTTTGGTCTTCGGCTGCGAGCGCAGCAGCTTGGTTTAACGGCCAGCAAGTTGGAACATTATTTCCGCCAATGGAAGGTTCCGATCATTGTTCGCATCCATGATGACGACGTCATTCTCGATGTTCGTTGTCTCCTGGCTGAGGATGAAACGGAAATTATCGCTGCGTGCCGGGAAGCAGGAAGGGATAAGAAATGGTGAAACACGTCATTATAGGTACTGCCGGTCATGTCGACCATGGAAAAACGGCATTGATCCGCGCATTAACGGGCACCGATACCGATCGGCTGCAGGAGGAAAAACGGCGGGGCATTTCCATTGACCTAGGCTTTGCCGCATTAGAATTAACACCCGATATACAAGTAGGTTTTGTTGATGTTCCCGGGCATGAACGCTTTTTAAAAAACATGTTGGCCGGAACCGGGGGCATCGATGCCGCTATTTTGGTAATTGCCGCCGATGAAGGGGTCATGCCGCAAACAAGGGAACATTTAGCTATGCTGCAATTATATGGTCTCCAACATGGCATGGTGGGTCTCACCAAAACAGACAAAGTCGATGCTGATTGGCTGGAATTAGTGGAAGAAGATGTGAGAGAATTTTTACAGTCTACTTTTTTAGCGAACGCCCCGTTTTATCGAGTTTCTTCGGCAACCGGCGCCGGGCTGGACACGTTTCGGGAAGGATTGGCCAACTTGGCACAGTCCATACCTGAACGGGATTGTTCCGCACCATTCCGCATGTGGATTGATAGGGTGTTTGTGTCGAAAGGGCATGGTGTCGTTGTAACCGGATCCGTATTAAGCGGAACCATTATTCCGGGCGACAGTTTGAAGCTGTTGCCGTCGGAAATCGGTGTGCGGGTTCGTGGGTTGGAAGTTCATGGCGTCCAGGTCGATTCGGTCAGTGCCGGGCAGCGGGCTGCGATTAATTTGTCGGGTTCGGAATTAAGAGAAGTTGCCAGAGGTATGGCATTAGTAGCAAAGGACTGTGGGCAAGTCAGCGCGAATTGGGATGTCGTTGCGGAATGGTATGGGGATATTCCGGAAGCGGGGGTGCGCGTCCGGCTGCATATCGGAACGGCGGAATATATTGGCCGAATTCATCCGTATAAAGACTCTGCGCCTAACCTGGTTCGGTTATTGTTAGAAAAACCGCTGGGGGCAATGGCGGGAGAACGGGGGATTCTTCGCCTGTATTCACCACAGCATCTACTGGGGTCCGTTGCATTGGTTTCTCCGGGCCGCCGATCGAGAAAGCAACGGCCATATACGGCGGAATTGGCGCAGGCACAGGCTGTGCGGGATTTGGCTCAAATTGTAACGTTACTGCCGGCCCGGGAAGAACGGTTAATGCTAAAAGAAGAAATTCAGGTCATGGCCGGCTGTTTTAACGCGGAACAAATTGCAATATGTTTGCGCAACGCTGTACAGGACGGGAAGCTCGAAATAGTGGGTCCGTTCTATTTTTCAAAACAGGTTGGCGAAATGGTTACACAGGCGATGCAAACAACAGCCCGTGATTACCACCGACAATTTCCCCGTCGGTTTGGAATTTCCCGCGAAAGTTTACGGCAAAAATTGCGGCTTACCGATAAAGAGTTTGAAGCATTGAGCCAGGTATGGGAAACGCAGCGGCAGATCCGAGCGGAAGGCGCTGAAATCGCCTTGCCGGGCCATGCGGAAGAGTATTTGTCCTGGCGGCAGAAAATGATACTGCAACTGGAAGCGGCGTTGCCGGAAATAGACATCGCCGACATGACGGCGGAACTAGTCGCGGAAAAATTGCAGTTGCGGGACGAGGATGTTGCTGCCGTTTATGAGGCGTTATTTGGCGCAGGGATGTTAGTTCGGATGGGAGATATTGTTGTATACAGAAAAACAATTCAATACATTGCGAAGATTATACAACAACATTTTGCGGAAAAAGAAACGGTGACAGTCGCAGAATTACGAGATAAACTGAACACTTCCCGCAAGTATTCTTTGGCCATATTGGACTTCTTTGATGTGCATAAATATACAATAAGAGACGGCGATGTGCGGCGTAAAGGCCGGGAAGTAAAATATTTATCAGAATAAACTTTCTTTTAATATTCATATTGACAGTATAAGCTTTCGTTTTTATAATTAAGTACGATGACTTTTATGTAAGTAAAAGTCCGCTGCAAAAAGACATGTGTATGTGGGAAGTGCCTAGGGTTCCGTGCGTTAGTAGTCTGGACCGAGCGGCACTGGTGCAAAGTCGCACAGCACCACACCGTGGGTACAAAAAGCCCTAGCGGAAGATCCCGGTTACAATACCTGGTCTTTTCGTTGGGTTTTTTCTTTTTAGTATGAAAAAAGGTGGGATGAAAATGTGCAGAATTGGTGCGATTAAAAGTAAGGTGCCCTTCTACCCTTCAAAGGCACTGTATTTAATGCTTCCGCAGCAGGAAGGACACGATAACTCTGGATTTGCAATGGTGATGCAGGATTTATACGGTGAATTTTCCGAGTATAAAGATAAGCCGCTATTGTCTCTGGCTTGCACGCAAAAAGGCGCCAAGCTGGTTGAAGATTATATGGAAAATAATAGCTTTGTCCAGGTTCATGAGTGGATCCCGAAAGTAAACCGCAAGCCGGGACTCGATATTAAAGCTATGCCATACTATATTTTCCGCAATTACGATTATCCGGATTACCTGGCGAACGCTTCGCAAGAAGAGAAGGAAGAGCTTTTGTTGACGACTCGTTTGGCGATCCGTGAATTGTTGGAAAAAAATGATCAAGGATACGCGTTTTCTTTTTGGCCGGATGTCTTGACCTTGAAAGAAATTGGCGATCCGCGGGATATTGCAACGTATTTTGGCTTGTGGGACGACAGCGGTGAGTTGTTGGCCAA
This sequence comes from uncultured Negativicutes bacterium, assembly GCA_964446265.1. Lineage (GTDB taxonomy): Bacteria > Bacillota > Negativicutes > CTSoil-072 > CTSoil-072 > CTSoil-072. Next base: position 26,514 of record CAYUNV010000001.1, read on the forward strand.
AAATATTGTTGTCCAATGCCGGCAAAATACAAACTATGATATTGTCCGCTATGCTGCGCACCCGTTCTTCATTCAAGGATATACGCTGTGCGCTAACGGGGAAAACACCTTCTATACTAAGAATAAGGAATTCCAGAAATCATTAAACAGAGGATATATTGGTTTTGAGTCGGATTCACAAAACTTCCTATATACTTTACATTATGTATTGCATGAATTAAAATGGCCGATTAAATATTATAAACATGTTATCACGCCGTTGCCATTCGAAGAAATGGAAAACCGCCAAGATCGGAATGCGCTGACGGCGATCCGCCAATCCCTCGGACATCTGGAAATCAATGGACCGAATACTATCATCGCCATGCTGCCGGATAACAACATGATGACCTGTTGTGATTCGAAAAAATTGCGTCCGGTAGTTGTGGGCGGCGATCATGAAACGATTGCCATTTCATCGGAAGTGTGCGGCTTGAATGTGATTTTACCGGACCGGGACAAAACCAAAGATGTTTACCCGAATGAACGGGAAGTCGTAGTTATTAATGAAGAATTGGAGGTGCAACGATGGAAACAATGAGAACCCAAGAAGTTACCGCGAACGATCTGCCTTGGAAAATCGAGCATAATACCCTCCGTTGCACAATGTGCGGCAGTTGTGTTGCTGCTTGTACTTTTAATGCGATTGAAGCGAAAATGGAACGTCGTTCTGTTACCATTTCCACCGGTCACCAGCCGGAACCGATGCAGCAGCATAAGGCAGTTCCCGTTATTATGCAAAAAAATAGCCTGGCGCAGCACTGCGTTGGCTGCGGCATGTGCGAAAAAATATGCCCGAATAAAGCCATTAAACCGGTCCGTAATCCTGACAACCGGCTGAATATGTTAGCACGCTCCGGCGGGGCGCCCATCAAACGGGGCGGCCGAAATAATGTAATACAAGAACGGACCTTTGATAAAATCATTGTCGGCCGTATTTCCCAAATGACCGACCCATCCCTCGATGCAGAACGTCATTCCTTTGACCTTCTTGCTCCATTTGGACGGGTATTGCCGGCCCATAAACTGCCGTTCAAGCAGGAAAACGGCGAATTGCGGCTGGCGGAGAAAACGCCGCCGGTAAATTGGATCTATCCGTTGATTTTCAGCGATATGTCGATCGGTGCATTGTCTACCAGAGCATGGGAAGCAGTTTCCATGGCTGTCGGCTATCTGAATGAGAAGCACAACCTGCCGGTGCGCATGAGCTCCGGTGAAGGCGGTATGCCCGTAAATTTGATGAAATCAGATTATCTGAAATACATGATTATCCAAATCGCTTCCGGCCATTTTGGCTGGAACCGGATTGTACGCGCCATTCCGCAAATGAAAGTGGATCCGGCCGGAATTATCATTAAAATTGGCCAAGGCGCTAAGCCGGGCGACGGCGGTCTTTTACCGGCTGCGAAAGTTGCCGAACATGTTCAAGCGATCCGTGGCGTACCAAAAGCGGATTTAATGTCGCCGCCGAATCATCAGGGTCTGTATTCCATTGAAGAGTCCGTGCAAAAAATGTTCATGTCCATGAATGCGGCTTTTAAATTCCGGGTGCCGGTAGCCATTAAATGCGCTGCTTCGGCAACGTCCGTATCGGTGTATAACAACTTGTTGCGCGATCCGTACTTGATCTGCGGCGGCTTCTTCATTGACGGCGTCCAAGGCGGCACGGGAGCAGCCAATGAAGTATCGCTGGATCATACGGGTCATCCGATCATCTCCAAAACCCGTGAGTGTTACTTGGCGGCTGTAAAACAGGGCCTTCAGGGCCAGATCCCGTTATGGGCAGGCGGTGGTGTAGGTTTAACCGGAAATGCCGCTGCTGACGCCTTCAAGATGATCTGCCTGGGTGCCAATGGCGTGTTCCTTGGCAAACTGCTGATCCAATTATGCGGCTGTATTGGCAATGAACAAGGCCGTTGCAATGCCTGCAACACCGGACATTGCCCGACCGGTATCTGTACACAGGATCCGCGGTTGGTTAAACGTCTCGATATTGATAAAGCAGCACAAAATATTGTCGACTATACGTTGGCCTTTGATATGGAAATGAAAAAACTGATGGCGCCGGTTGGTAACAGTACGCTGCCTGTCGGCCGGTCCGACGCTCTGGTTACAACCGATCACGCGATCGCAGATAAATTGGGCATCCAATATGCCTGTTAGGAGGGAAGCGGCATGAAAAAAATTACTACTTTTGATGAGCACAACCGAATGTCAACGCAAGACTTGCTACAAATGATCAATGAAGCGTTGGCTGCTGGTGAGACGGAATTTCATATAGAAGCTTCCGGACAGCATGATATTGGGGGTCCACTTTGGCATCCGGAGGGCGAACCGTTAAAATTTGTGGTGACAAATCCCGGCCAGCGGGTTGGTTCCATGTGTTTGCCCGGAACAGAGATTATCGTTGACGGTCCGGCACCGGCTGATATCGGTTGGTTAAATGCCGGCGGTAAAATTGTGGTGCGTGGTGATGGCGGCGATACGACCGCACACTGCGCTGCGTCAGGGACAATTTACGTCGGTGGCCGTGCAGGAACCCGTTCCGGTTCCTTAATGAAGCATGACCCGTTATACGCTCAGCCGGAATTTTGGGTACTGAAAAACTGCGGCAGTTTTTCCTTCGAGTTCATGTCCGGCGGGATTGCTGTTGTGTGCGGGGTAGATAGCGAACAATTTGAATCCATTCTCGGCGCCCGTTCTTGCGTGGGTATGGTAGGCGGGACTTTGTATTTCCGCGGTCCAGCCAGCGGCATCTCGGAAAAAGACGTCAAGATTGGACCCTTAGCAGAAGAAGACATTGCCTATTTAGACGGCAAAATGGATGATTTCCTGGGTTCTATTGACCGGCCTGAATTGCGGGCGGAATTATCCCGTTGGGACGAATGGAAAAAGGTATCTCCGTTAAGTTATGACGAACGTCCGAAAAAAGCCAATACGGATACATGGTCTTTCCGTACGAATGAGTGGGTAAAAAGCGGAATTTTTGGCGATGTTTGCAACGATGATTTTGTTGTGAATGGAATAGTATCGACCGGCACTTACCGCCTGCGGGTTCCCTCGTGGGAAAATGCCCGCTATGCGGCGCCGTGTGAATTTAATTGTACCGCGTCCATCCCTTCGCAGCAGCGGTTCAATTTATTGCGGGAAGGAAAAATTGATGAAGCGTATCGCTTAGTATTAGAATACACTCCGTTCCCTGGATCGGTTTGCGGCGCAGTTTGCCCGAACTTATGCATGGATGAATGTTCGCGGGACCGGATCGACATTTCAGCGCAAGTTGGCAAATTAGGATTATATTCTGCCGATGTAACCTTGTCGGCGCCGGCAGTAAAAACCGGCAAGAAAGTCGCCGTTATCGGCGGTGGTCCAGCCGGCTTAACTGCTGCCTGGGAACTCATCCGCTTGGGGCACGAAGTTTCAGTTTACGAAGCCGACGCCAAGATGGGCGGAAAATTGGAACAAGTTATTCCGCGTGGCCGTTTGCCCCATACCACACTGGAAAAAGAACTGCAGCGGATTGCCGATATGGGCGTAAAATTCTTTAATAATACCAAAGTTGATGCGGCAAAATTCGCTGAACTGCGGAAAGAATACGATGCAGTGGTTGCGACGAGTGGCGCTCATATTCCGAAGATCATCCCTGTACCGGGGAAAGAACGGATTGTTCCTGGACTAGAATTCTTGAAGGCCATCAACCGCGGTGAAAAACCGGCAGTTGGCAAGAGAGTCATCGTTATCGGCTGTGGTAACTCCGGTATGGACGTTGCAGTGGGTGCATATCAGTTAGGTGCTGAACAAGTTACCTGTATTGACGTTCAACAACCCGCCGCATTTGAAAAAGAAATTGCTCACGTGGAAGAACTCGGCGGGGTATTGCAATGGCCGGTATTCACCAAAGAAATTACGCCGGAAGGGATCATTACCCAAAGCGGGGATTTGATTAAAGGTGATATGGTAATTATCGCCATCGGTGAAGCGCCGGATTTGGCTTACTTACCGGGCGATATGAAGTTGTTCCGCGGCTGCTTGGTTCCTGGCGACGATTATGCCATTGGCGATGGTTTGTTTACTGCCGGTGATACGGTCAAACCGGGCCGGATGGTTGACGCAATCGGCGCTGGACGTCAAGCTGCGTTATCGTGTGATGCGTACTTGAACGGCGAAGAATTTGTTGCACAGGTTAAAACCAAAATCCCAGCGGAAAAACTTTCTACGGCATACTTCAAAAAATGCCACACGTGCGATATTCCGGAGGCGAAAGAAGACTATATGCGGTGTATCAGTTGCGGAACTTGCCGCGATTGCCATATGTGCATGAAGTCT
>CAYUNV010000001.1:30888-41942 GCA_964446265.1 uncultured Negativicutes bacterium
GACCGGAAGACGTTGGCCGATGGTAGTTATGAATATGTGTCCGATCCGAAAAAATGCATCGGCTGTGGCATTTGCGCAGGGGTTTGCCCTTGCGGAATTTGGACCTTACGAGAAAATGCCGAACCGATAGCGATGTATAAGACCTATGAAAATTAATTAGATAAACGTTCAGGCCTGCCATGCGATTGCATGGCAGGCCTGTGTTTTTTCCAGGCGGATAAAAAACGAAAAAAGTTTTTTATGAGTGGACGAATTCAAAAAAAACAGCATAATGTGCTTTCCACGCGGACGAATAATGATAAAAATCGAAATTCTATTGACATGAAATATTGTGAACACATATAATAATAGCCAGAAACAGGCTCGTAATAAAAATTTTTCCCCAAATTTGTTTATGGTTAGAAAGGAGGGACTGTTGGCCAGAAGCGGATTGCTCGTAATAAACAGCAATTGTTCTGATTGTGAAAGTTTGTTAAGAAAACATAATAGGGGGAGAAAATAGGATGTCAAAAAAATGGCTATTATTAATAAGCACGATTGTTGCTGTTAGTTTATTTGCTGTTTTAGCAGCCGGATGCGGCGGGGGTGCCAAAACTGATTCGAGTGAAATCAAAATCGGCGGCGACTTCGAAATCACCGGCGGGGTTGCCAACTTCGGAAAATCGACAGTGAATGGTATTCAACTCGCATTTAAAGAAGTCAATGCCAAAGGCGGCGTTCTAGGTAAAAAATTGGTATTGGTTATTGCCGATAATAAATCAGAACCCTCTGAATCAGCGAACGCGATCACCAAATTAATAACGCAGGATAAAGTTGTCACCGTACTTGGCCCAGTGGCAAGTTCGAATGTATTGGCAGCTTCCCAGATTGCCATTGACAATAAAATTCCGTTATTAACAGCCACCGCAACGGCCGAAAAGGTTACTGTAGACAATGGAAAAGTGAAGGACTATATTTTCCGGGCTTGCTTCATCGATCCCTTCCAGGGAGAAGTAATGGCCAATTTTGCTACGAAATCACTGAAAGTGAAAACCGCAGCGGTTTATGTAGATAATGCTTCCGATTATTCAAAAGGATTGGCGCAAGTTTTTGAAGAAAAATTTGCAAAAAACGGCGGCAAAATTGTAGCTTCCGAAGCGTTCCTAGCGAAAGATACCGATTTCAAATCTGCATTGACCAAAATAAAAGCAGCAAATCCGGATGTTATCTTCATTCCGGCTTATTATCAGGAAGTCGGCTTGATTGTAAAACAAGCGCGTGAACTTGGAATTACCTGCCCGATGATTGGTACTGACGGTTGGGATTCGCCGAAGGTTGTCGAAATTGCCGGTGCAGCCGCTTTGAATAATACTTATTTCAGCAACCACTATTCACCGGAAGACAAAGATCCAAATGTCAGCAATTTCGTAGAAGCTTATAAGAAAGAGTATGGACAAGTTCCGGATGCGTTGGCCGCTCTCGGCTATGATGCAGCGCTGATGCTGATCGATGCGATTAAACGGGCCAACAGTACGGAACCGGCCAAAATCAAAGATGCTTTGGCACAGACCAAAAACTTGCAGGTTAGTACAGGGATCTTGACATTAGATGCTAGTCATAATCCAATCAAGAGTGCCGTCGTTATCGAAATGAAAGACGGCAAGCAAACATTTAAAGAAAAAATCAACCCTTAATCTACGACAGAGAGGTCCGGGGATAAGGCATAGGTCTTATCCCTTTTCCCTGTTTATAAATGGATTGTAAGGATTATAAAGGAGGTGGAGCGCATGGAAACTTCATCATTTTTACTGCAATTTGCGCAACAATTGATTAACGGCATATCGCTTGGCAGCATATATGCGCTCATTGCATTAGGCTATACCATGGTTTATGGGACGATTAAACTGATCAACTTTGCCCATGGTGATGTGTATATGGTTGGAGCGTATATCGGTTTTTTTGCTACAACATTTTTAGGGATGTCTTTTCTTCCGGCTTTGCTGCTGGCAATGGTAGGCGCCGGAATTTTAGGGATGGTAATTGAGCGGGCGGCGTACCGCCCGTTGCGGAATGCGCCGAAAATTGCGGTATTGATCACGGCGATCGGCGTTTCGTTGTTCTTGGAATATGGAAGTATGCTGCTGGTTACGCCTCAACCGCGGACCTTTCCGGCAATACTGTCCTCTACGCCTATTCACATCGGCGGTTTAATTATTAACAGCCAGCAAGTTCTTATTTTGGGAGTTTCGGTTTTCTTGATGGTTGTACTTACGTATGTTGTCAACTATACGAAGTTAGGCAAAGCGATGCGGGCCGTTTCGTTTGATACCGACACGGCGCGGTTAATGGGGATTGATGTTGATAAGGTAATTTCTTATACGTTTGCGGTTGGATCGGCACTGGCCGCTGCAGCCGGGGTATTGGTTGGCGTATATTATAATTCCATCGATCCGCTCATGGGAATTATGCCCGGATTAAAAGCATTTGTCGCTGCCGTTTTAGGCGGGATTGGGGTCATTCCCGGCGCTATGCTGGGCGGAGTGATCATGGGTGTGATTGAAGCACTGGTCAGCGGCTTTATTTCTTCGACGTTCCGCGATGCCGCTGCATTTGGTATATTGATCGTTATCTTGCTGTTCAGACCAGCCGGTCTGTTAGGCAAAAATATACGAGAGAAAGTGTAGGTGACAGAAATGCGGGTAAAAGTAAAAAGAGATTTGCTGTCACTAGGCGCATGCGTACTCTTGTATGCGATTATTCAACTTCTTATTGAAACCGATATTATCGGACCGTTTTGGGTGCTGAATATTGTTTTGATTGGGATCAATATCATTTTGGGCGTCAGCCTGAATTTAATCAATGGGTTTACCGGCCAATTTTCGATTGGGCATGCCGGTTTTATGGCCGTTGGCGCCTATGTTGGAGCGATTATGACGGTTAAATTGCATTTGCCGTTCATCGTGGCCATCATTGCGGGTGCTGCCGGTGCAGGGGTGCTTGGTTTTGCGATCGGCTTGCCTACTTTGCGCCTCAGCGGCGACTATTTAGCCATTGCAACCCTCGGACTGGGAGAAATTATCCGGATTACGATTTTGAATATTCCTTATGTTGGCGGAGCATCCGGATTGATGGGTGTTCCCCGTTTAACCAATTTTACGTGGGTTTTCTTTTTCACGGTCTTCACCATTTTCTTTATCAAAAATTTTATCAATTCGTCACATGGCCGGGCTTGCATTTCCGTGCGGGAAAATGAAATCGCGGCCGAGGCTATGGGAGTAGATACAACAAAGTATAAGGTGCTGGCATTTACGATCGGAGCTGCTTTTGCCGGCGTAGCGGGCGCCCTGTTTGCCCATTATTTTTACATCGTGCATCCAGCCACGTTCACATTCATGAAATCATTCGATTTATTGACTATTGTTGTGTTGGGTGGGTTGGGCAGTATTACCGGTTCCATCACGGCAGCCATCTTGTTAACATTTGTGTCAGCTGCTTTGGCGGGCTATCCGGAAATGCGGATGGTCATTTACTCGCTTATGTTAATCGTTCTTATGCTGTATCGGCCGCAAGGGTTGTTCGGCAACAAGGAACTTAGCTTGAAGATGTTTAACCGCCTGAAGGGAGGGTCCCCACGTGACGCTGCTTAAAACATCCAAACTGGGAATCATGTTCGGCGGTTTGCGGGCCGTATCTAATTTGAATTTGGAAATTTATTCAGGGGAATTAATTGGTTTAATTGGCCCGAACGGCGCCGGAAAAACAACGGCGTTTAACTTGCTGACCGGGGTATACCAACCGACGGAAGGGAACATTGAATTTGACGGCGACAGCATTGTCGGATTGAAGCCGTACCAGGTTACCCAACGGGGGATTGCCCGGACTTTCCAAAATATCCGCTTATTTTCCGACCTCAGTGTTCTGGATAATGTAAAAATTGCCTATCATTTTCATGTGAAATACGGACTCGCAGAGACGGTATTGCGGATGGGTCGTTATTATCCGGAAGAAGAAGAATTAGAAAGAAAAGCCATCCAATTTTTAAAGATTTTTAATTTAGACAGTAAAAAAGACGAGATTGCCAAAAACTTGCCATACGGTGAACAACGGCGGTTGGAGATTGCCCGGGCCTTGGCGGCACAGCCAAAGCTTCTGCTGCTCGACGAACCGGCAGCCGGCATGAACCCGCAGGAGACCCATCAACTGATGGAGATGATTCGTTGGATCCGCAAGGAATTCAACTTGACGATCCTATTGATTGAGCATGATATGAGTTTGGTCATGGGGGTTTGTGAGCGGATTTATGTGCTGGATTATGGAATGGTGATTGCGGCAGGGACTCCTCAGGAAATTAAAAACAATCCAAAAGTTATCGAAGCATATCTGGGAGAGGAGGTGCAGTAATGTTAGTAGTGGATAATATTAATGTCTATTATGGCGCGATCCATGCATTGAAAGGCGTCAGCGTTGAAGTGCAAGAAGGGGAAATCGTGACGTTGATCGGTGCGAATGGAGCAGGAAAAAGCACGACATTGCGCACAATCTCCGGGATGCTAAAACCGAAAACCGGGAAAATACTGTTTGAAGGCCAAGATATAGCCGGAATGGCGGCGCAAAATATTGTGAAGCTCGGCATATCGCACGTACCGGAAGGCCGCCGGATCTTCGCCAACATGTCGGTTATGGAGAATTTGGAATTGGGTGCCTACATTCGCAGCGATACCAAAGAAATTAAAGAAGACTTGGAGAAAATTTTCAAACGGTTTCCCCGGCTGGCGGAGCGGAAAACGCAAATGGCAGGAACCCTCAGCGGCGGAGAACAACAGATGCTGGCCATGGGGAGGGCGATGATGAGCCGTCCGCGGATCCTTTTGCTGGACGAACCTTCCATGGGGTTAGCGCCGTTGTTAGTAAAAGAAATTTTCTCGATTATTAAAGATATCAATGCATCAGGAACCACCATTTTACTGGTAGAACAAAATGCCCATATGGCTCTGTCGATCGCGCACAAAGCCTATGTGTTGGAAACCGGCCGGATCTCCTTGTCGGGAACCGCACAAGAGCTGGCGGCCAGTGAAGAGGTTCGCAAGGCGTATTTAGGCGCCTAAGCAAATTAAATGTCTAAAGATAAGGATGTGACGGAGTATGTTTGTGAAAGCACGGATGACTGCTAACCCGGTTACCATCCAATCGACGGTTACCATTGCGGATGCTTCGGAAATTATGCGCACGCATAAATTCCGCCGTTTGCCGATCGTCGATAATGGCCGGCTAGTAGGGATTGTAACGGATCGTGATTTACGGGAAGTTTCAGCGTCGCCGGCAACGACACTGTCCATTTTTGAGTTGAATTACCTCTTGGCTAAAATGTTGGTCAAGGATATCATGAAACGCGATGTAATTACCATTCCGGCGGAAGCTACCATCGAAGAAGCCGCCCTGGTTATGTACAACAACCGGATCGGCGGTTTGGTTGTTGTGGATGAGACGGGAAATGTCGCCGGAATTTTGACAGAAACCGATATTTTTAAATCATTTGTGGATATCATGGGGCTGAGGGAAGGCCGGACGCGACTGACGATTGAGGTGCAGGAAGACCAGATTGGCGTTTTGCATAAAGTAACCGGTGTTTTCAAGGAACTGAACATCAACATCGGCAGCTTGGCGAGCTATACGCAGCCTGACGGGAAGCTGGAAATCATTATTCGTGCCGTAGTGGATGATATTGCTACGCTGACGAAACGCCTGGCCGAAATTGGTTATCCAGTCCAACATGTGGCCCAAATCGGAAAATAAACGGCATATACAATAAAAACCTTGTACGGGGAATAAACGCTATGCTAATATAATAGCATGGAGCAGGCGGCTGAAGCAGTTCAGTGCAGCCGGAGAACCCGCAGGGTTGCAGAGCCTGCGAGACCTTTAAAGGCCGCGCAGGTTTTTTCCTATGCACAGAGGGAGTTAACAATGGATCAGGCAATAGGCAGAAAAAAGCAGCAGACCGCGAGGTTGTATGTTTTTCCATTAATCCAGCCGGCAGGCGGAAAGAGTAGCTTTCTATAGATAAGATCACAACAGGATTTTGCTTGAATCCGGTATAGCAACAATACCATGCGCAGATTTTTGCATGCGGAAGGAGGCCTGGGCAATGGTTAAACTAACACAATATACCAAAAGCGGCGGTTGAGCGGCTAAAATAGGGCCGGGAGCCCTGGCACACGTGTTGTGCCAATTGGCAATACCACGACATGACCCCCGTTTATTGGTGGGTTTGGATACCTCTGATGATGCAGGGGTTTATCAATTGAATGATACGACGGCATTGATTCAAACGGTGGATTTTTTCACCCCGATTGTGGATGATCCGTATTTATTTGGCCAGATTGCCGCTGCGAATAGCTTGAGTGATGTGTATGCGATGGGCGGACGGCCGCTGACGGCAATGAATATTGTCGGTTTTCCGATTGGCGTGCTGGATAAAGAGGTGCTCCTTGCCATCCTACAGGGCGGGCAAAGTAAAGTGAACGAAGCGGGAGCCCTGATGGTTGGCGGGCATACGATTGACGATCCGGAACCGAAATACGGACTCAGTGTTACCGGGACGGTTCATCCGGATAGGGTGTGGACGAACGCAGGCGCCAAGCCTGGGGACGCATTGCTGCTGACAAAACCGCTGGGGACGGGGATCTTGGCGACTGCCGACCGGGCGGAGATGTACCCTGATGGCGTCCAGGCCGCGATGGTCAGCATGGCGATGCTGAACCGTACGGCGGCGGAGACGGCAGAAGGATTTCCCATTCATGCGTGTACGGATATCACTGGCTTTGGGTTATTGGGCCATCTGTATGAGATGGCAGTTGCCAGCCATGTCTGTGTGGAAGTTGATTCGCAAAGCTTACCGCTGTTGCCGGAAGCAAGGGAAGCGGCAGAATGCGGGCTGGTTCCCGTAGGAGCCTATACCAACCGGTCTTATTTGCAACAAGTAACTTTTTCGGCGGTTGTGCCGGAAGCGCTGCGGGATATCAGCTTTGATCCGCAGACGTCAGGCGGACTGTTGTTCAGTTTGCCGGAACAGGAAGCAACTCGCCTATTGCCGTTATTGCAGGCTGCCGGCTTGAAACAAGCGGCGATTATCGGAAAAGTAACAGCCGCCGGCGCAGGCGATATTTACGTGCGGTAGATTGAATAGGGGTAAGGAGAGCGCGAATGGTTAATATGGGCGATGTCTTAACGACCGCTTTTTTGTGGGAAGCAGGCAAAAAAATAGTGAAATTGGGTGTCATACTGGTGGGCGCTGAATTGGCGCTGCATTTTTCCCGGTTGCTGATTGAACGGTTTTTTTTCTCGAAAGCCGGTGCGCGGGCGTTTTATTTCGAAGAAAAGCGGGCCAATACCCTGAGCAGCCTGTTGAAGAATGTGGTCCGGTATGCTTTGTATTTCATGGTTTTGGTCATGATTTTGCAGGAATTTTCGATCGATACAACGTCCATCGTTGCCGGCGCCGGCGTGATAGGCTTAGCGCTCGGTGTCGGCGCGCAAAGCTTGATTAAAGACGTGATTACCGGCTTTTTTATTATTTTTGAGGATCAATACGCGGTTGGTGATTATATTGTGGCCGGGGAAATGGCCGGAACGGTTGAAGATATGGGCCTACGGATTACCAAGCTGCGGGATGCCAACGGGGTGTTGCACATTATTCCGAATGGCGCGATCGCCCGCCTTAGTAATTATACCCGCGGGCATATGCAGGCCGTTATCAATGTTCCGGTCCCGTATGAAGCCGATATCGACACCGTGCTGAACCTTTTGGAACGGGCTTGCCGGGAAATCGGCACTGAAATGGAAGAAGTGGTTGACGTTCCGAAAGTTCTGGGCGTTGTGGATTTTCATAAAGGGGAAGCGATTGTCCGGCTGATTGCTAAAACCAAGGCCTTGGAGCAACTGAAAGTGGAAACGACTCTGCGGCACCGGATCAAGGTTTTGTTTGACGAGGCCCGGATTCCCCAGTCGACACTGGCGCGGCCAATGGTGGCGCAGGCTCCGCGAAACGATAACTGACGGATAGAAGAATGTTCGCACGACAGGAGGCGGAAAAATGCTGGTTTGCTCAGTTGGCGATATTGTGAAAATGAAGAAAGTCCATCCTTGTGGTTCGGATCGCTGGGAAATTACCCGTACCGGAATGGATTTTGGTTTGAAGTGCTTGGGCTGTGGCCGGAGGGTAATGATCCCGCGGCCGAAATTTGAAAAAGCGGTCAAGCAGGTGTTGGCCCCGGAGCAGGGGTATTAAATGATTGGTGGATCAGTACGGAAACGGCCACTTGGCATACCCAAATGGCCGTTTCCTAAGTCCATCAGGTTGTGTAATTTTACCTGATGGACATAAGTGCAACCGACGGCTTCCGCTGTCGCTACAAGCTCGGCGCAAGCCGGGTTTTCTAATAAAGCCTACACGGCGGTAGCGATATCTGTTATAATAGCGTTACGTGAATTTTTCTCGAAGGTGGCGTGATGATGAGTACAAGTCTAGAAGTGGGGATTGTTGGTCTTCCCAATGTGGGTAAAAGTACATTATTTAATGCAATAACCAAGGCCGGCGCAGAGGCTGCCAATTATCCGTTCTGCACTATCGAACCGAATGTCGGGGTAGTGGAAGTTCCGGATGAACGGTTGGAGCGTTTGGCGGAAATATACAAATCCAAAAAACTCGTACCGGCGACGATGCGGTTTGTTGATATTGCCGGTTTGGTAAAAGGGGCTTCGTGCGGTGAAGGATTGGGCAATAAATTCTTGTCGCATATCCGGGAAGTGGATGCGGTAGCCCAGGTTGTCCGCTGTTTTTCCGATGAAAACGTAACGCATGTGGAAGGTTCTCTGGATCCGCTGCGGGATATTGAGATTATCAATACGGAACTGTGTTTAGCAGACTTGGATACGCTGCAAAAACGGGTCGAACGGCTGAAAAAAATGCTGAAGGGCGGCGACAAAAAGGCGATCGAAGCGGAGCTTGATGTGTTGGACAGAATGCAAGCGCTGCTTGAACAGGCCTTGCCGGCACGGCGGGTCGAAATGACGCCGGAAGAAGCTTTTTTGGTCCGGGATCTTAATTTATTGACCCTTAAGCCGGTATTGTTTATTGCCAATATCAGCGAAGAGGAGGCGGCAGATTGCTCTGCGAACCCGTACGTCCAGGCCATCAAAGAATATGCGGCCCAAGAAGGGGCGGAAGTCATTGCGGTTTCGGCGAAAGTGGAGTCGGAGATCGCTGAGTTGTCGCCCGAAGAAGCAAAAGAGTTTTTGCAGGAAATGGGCTTAGAAGAATCCGGTCTGGATAAATTAATCAAGGCTAGCTTCCAATTGCTGGGGCTCATGACGTATTTAACGGCTGGCGAACAGGAAGTTCGGGCTTGGACGATTCGGAAGAATACCAAGGCGCCGCAGGCGGCCGGTAAAATTCACAGTGATATTGAGCGCGGCTTTATCCGGGCTGAAATCGTATCGTATAATGACTTAATTGCCTGTGGCAGTTTGAACGCTGCGCGGGAAAAAGGCTTGGTTCGCTTAGAAGGAAAAGACTATATTATGCAGGATGGCGATGTGACGAACTTTCGCTTTAATGTGTAGCAACAGCCAACAAACGGCTTGACACCAAGAAAATGTTACACATATCGTATGTTTTTTAAAAAAACTATTGACATGTGTATACTTGCAGGAATATAATTACATCAATATCCGGGAAAGTAAGGAGCTTGTGCAATGAGTACCATAAAAAAAGTTTGCCAAGTGAATACAGTTGCTGCGTTTAACTTTTTTAGCCAAGGCTGGTTTTTTAGCGTTGGTTATTTTGCGTTTACGTGGACAACTGAATATGGCGCAAACTTTTTTAAGTTCCTCCGTACGGATCCTATTACATGATCATTATGCGATATGAATGACATGCAAGGCGAGGTTCTTTAAAAAGAACCTCGCCTTTTTGGTCTTATAGAAAGTATAAATACTTTCTATGACATAAGTGCAACCAGCGGTTTCCGCCGTCGCTAAAAAGCTTGGCGCAAGCCGGGTTTTCTAATTTTTCCAGGCTGGCACATCAGTAAGTACAAAATTTTAATACGAAATAAATAGGAGGGTTACTATGTTAATCGCTATGAAACCGGGTGCACCACAACAAGAAGTGGATAAAGTATATGCGGGGTTGATGAAAATGGGACCAGAAGTTTCAGTCATCCAAGGAACGCAGCAATGCGTATTTGCGTTAGTGGGGGACACCAGCAAGATCGAAGCAGGGACACTTTCGGCCAATCAGTATATTGAAAAGATTATGAGGGTACAGCAACCATACAAATTGGCCAGCCGGGTTTTTCAGCCGGAGGACACGGTCATTGACATTAGCGGCTGTAAAGTGGGCGGCGGCCATAAAGTGGTGATTGCCGGACCTTGTTCGGTTGAGAGTGAAGAACAAATGATCCAGACCGCGGTGCTGGTGAAACAGTATGGCGCCACGATGATGCGCGGCGGTGCGTACAAACCCCGCTCTTCACCCTACAGTTTCCAGGGGACCGGTGAAGAAGGGCTGCAGATGTTGGTAAAGGCCAGGGAAGCCACCGGCTTGCCGTTTGTTACCGAAGTCATGAGTATTGACACGTTTGACCTCGTTGAAGAATGTGCGGACCTTATCCAAATTGGCACACGAAACATGCAGAACTTCCCCCTGCTAAAGCGGGCCGGAAAAAGCAACAAGCCGATCTTGTTGAAACGCGGCATGAGTGCGACGCTGGAAGAATTCTTGATGGCCGCTGAATACATCATGGCTGGCGGCAACAGCCAGGTCGTTTTGTGTGAGCGGGGCATCCGGACTTTTGATACCTACACTCGCAATACATTGGATTTAAGTATTATTCCAGCGATAAAAGAATTGAGCCATTTGCCGATTATTGTCGATCCTAGCCATGCGTGCGGCAAATGGTCTATGGTTGAACCGCTCGCCAAAGCGGCGATGGCTGTTGGTTCCGACGGGTTGATCATTGAAGTGCATCATCAGCCGGACAAAGCGCTGTGTGACGGCGCGCAATCGTTAAAAC
>CAYUNV010000001.1:41952-49900 GCA_964446265.1 uncultured Negativicutes bacterium
TAATGACCTCTGTTCACCGAATTATGGAGGCGGTATAAGTTTCAACCACTATCTGGCAATGAGATGGGAGATATTTTATGAAGATTGGATATTTAGGGCCGATAGGAACGTACAGCCATGAAGCAGCTTGTTCCTATATCAAGGCCATTAACGAAGAAGCGGACTGTGTAGCGCTGCCGAATTTTCGGGCCATTGTTGACATGGTAGAGCAAGGGCAGGTCGAGCGGGGGATTATCCCTGTGGAAAACTCGACGCATGGAGCTGTGGCGACAGCCATGGATACCTTGCTGCATGTCAGCCGAAGCAAGATCTGCGGCGAGATTACGTTAAAAATTGACCATTGCCTGTTAAGTACGGCGAAAACCATCGGCGATATCCGGTATGTGTATTCCCATGAACAGGCCCTGGAACAATGCAGTCAATTTTTCTATAAACAAAATCCGCACATCGAAGTACGGCATTGTCCGAGTACGGCACAAGCCTGTGCGCTTGCGTTGGAAAACGGCGGAGAATATGGCGCCGTAGCCAGTTTGTCCGCAGCGAAACGCTATGAATTGGATGTCCTGGCAGAAACGATCCAGGATAATCCTTTCAATCAGACCCGGTTTTTGGTCATTGGCGATGCGTATCCCGAGATTACCGGCATAGACAAAACCTCGATTATTTTGGCTTTTGCCGATGATCGTTCCGGCAGCTTGTACCATGTTCTTCATTCGTTTGCCAGCCGGGATATCAACTTGACCCGCATCGAATCGCGGCCGGCCAAACACAGTGTAGGCCAGTATATTTTTTACCTTGATTTTCAAGGGCACCGGGATGAAGAACTGGGCCGCGAGGTACTGCGGGAAATTAAGGAACAAGTCAGCTGGCTGAAAGTGCTGGGATCGTACCCCGTGGGCAGGCAGCAAAAGGAATCATGACAAGAGCGGCGTAATCACTTGGAGAAATCCTCATTTTGCGCTATAATTGGTTTAATCTACATAGGAATTGAATGAGGAAAAGATGAAAAGTGATAAAAAAAATTTAGTTTATCCGGTACTGGTGCTTGTAACATTGATTTGGGGCCTGAATATGCCCATCATGAAAATTGGGTTGCTGTCGCTTCCGTCGATGCCGTACAATGCTGCCCGGATGCTGTGCGCGCTAGCGGCAACCTTGATTATTTCCCTTCTTACGAAAAAGTATCGGCCGGTGGCCCGCGAGGATATAAAACCGATATTGTTAATCAGTGTGATCGGCTTTTTTGTTTTTCAACTGTTTCTTACGGCCGGAGTCCAAAAAACCGCTGCCGGAAACGCTTCGTTAATTATGGCGTTGCTGCCGGTCAGCGTTGCTATTATCAACAAGGTTTGCAAGATCGAAGAAATTACCCGCCAGGCATTGGCGGGAATCATTGTTTCGTTGTCGGGCGTTGTTTTGATTATCGCCGGATCAGGCAAAGAGGTTAGTTTTGAACCGGAGCATCTTTCCGGAGCCCTTTTGCTTCTGGCTGGACAAGCCAGCTATGGTTACTACACCGTTTTTTCCAAGGATTTGCTGGCGAAATATTCTACGTATCAACTTACAACTTATGTCGTTCTGATATCCACGGTTTTATTTTGTCTTACTGCCTGGCCCAGCATCATGGCGACGGATTGGCGGCACGTACCGTTGGCAGGGTGGGCCAGCATCGTGATTTCCGGGGTGTTTGCGTTGTGCATCTGTAATTTCTTGTGGTTTTGGGGCGTGGGCAAGATCGGAAGCATCAAAGCCTCGATTTTTAATAACCTGGCGCCTGTTTTTGCGATCATTGGCAGTTATGTGCTGTTGGGAGAAACCTTCAGCCTGCTGCAGTTTGTCGGTGCGGCAATTATTTTTTTCGGCTTGAACTTAGCCCGCAAAAAAGGTAAACAGCAAACGATTTTGCTGGAGCAGCAGAAATGAAATAAATCAAACGCAAAGAACAATAGAAAATCCGCGGAACATATTTTATGTTCCGCGGATTTTCTATCCATGAGCGATTTAGTTAGCTGCAGTTAAAATCATGTTGTCAATCAGGCGGGTTTTGCCGAAGCGAACTGCCAGCGCCAGTAGGGCTTTGTCTGTCAGTGTATCGGCAGCTTGCAAATCGGGGTACTGGTAAATTTCCACATAATCAATTTCCGCCCGTGGTTCGGCTTGGATCGTATTACAGACCATTTCACGAAGAACAGCAATATCCCGTTCGCCCTTTTTTACCGCTTGGGCGGCCAATTGCATGCTTTGCGACAGAACGAGTGCCGCCTGCACATCTTCCGGCGACAGATAGGCGTTGCGTGAACTCAAAGCCAGCCCGCTCGCGTCCCGGACGGTTGGGACCATTTTGATTGTGAGATTCATATTCAAATCCGCAGTCATCCGCTGAATAACCAAACATTGCTGGGCATCTTTTTGTCCGAAGAACGCAATATCCGGTGTTACGATATTGAACAGTTTTGTGACGACTGTCGCGACGCCCTGGAAATGGCCCGGGCGGGAGAGACCGCAAAGCTTGTCGGTGATCCCCGTTACGGTGACAGAGGTTGCAAAGCCAGGGGGATACATTTCGGCCGGTTGGGGGTGGAAAATTGCATCTACACCGACTCCGTCCGCGAGGCGGCAATCATTTTCAAACTTGCGGGGATAGGCGGCAAAATCTTCGTTCGGACCAAATTGAGTAGGATTGACGAAGATACTGGCAACTACAATGTCACAGGCCGCTTTGGCTTCCCTCATTAAAGTAAGATGGCCTTCATGCAGGGCGCCCATTGTCGGTACCAAACCAATCGTTTTGCCGGCTCGCCGGGCAGCCTGAACAAAAACGCGCATATCTTTGACGGTTTCTATAATTTTAAGCATCATAAATCCCTTCCTTTTTCCAGTATGATTAATAAATCAAAAGCTTGCGCCTCGCTAATAGAGGCTTTTTCTTGGGCGATTTGCAATGTGTACAAACCAAGCATTCGATACAATTCTGCCTCGCCGCCTTTGAACCCGGCCAGCGCTTTTGTATGGCCTTCGATTGTCGGAATATCGCCGCGGCTGATGGGACCGGTCAATGCATCCGGCAAACCGACTTTTTGCAAATTCGTCAGAGTTCCGTGGATTAAAGGCGCTAAAGCCCGCAGCGCTTCTGTGGAGGACAGCCCGAAAGTTTCGTACATTTTTGCGGCGCAGTAGGTCAAGGAGACTAAATAGTTAGAAGCGACACAAGCTGCCGCATGGTACAGGGAACGGTCTTTTGCCGGAACAAAAAAACTGTGTCCTCCCAACGCGGCAATAATTTCCTGTCCGGCCGCGATGGCTTCTTCATCGCCGTCTAAGGCGAAATACGATCCGGGGAGATTTGTTTTGGCTGTTTCAATATCGGCAAACGATTGCAAAGGGTGAAGCGAGCCGGTGACCGCTCCTGCTTGCCGGGCCGGACAGAGGACTTCTGCCGTCATGGACCCGCAGGCGTGAAACACGGATTGTCCAGGGCGAAACCCGCCGGCAGCGGCAATTTCGGCGACGACTGGGCCGATAAAGCGGTCTGGCACGGTGAGAAAGATGAAATCAGCCTTTGGGGTTACCTCAACCGGTGAAGTGGTCGCAATTGATCCGGGAAATTGCGCTGCCAGACGGGAAGCGGATTCTTGAGTCCGACTGGCAATTCCGGTAATAGGATATCCCCGGCAATCGAGTAAAGTTGCTAATGCGCTGCCGACTTTGCCGGCGCCAATGATAGCGATTGCTGGTTTTGTCAAAACGCACTCCTCCTTGTGCAGGGAGCCGCCAACTGTCCGGAAAAGACAAAAAAGCCTTTCGGACAAATTCCGAAAGGCAAGAACATACCTTATACCTTCCCGTCTCAGTCACATCGGATCCAAGCGGATAAAAATTGTATTGGGCAAACCATGATACAGTGCAGTGGGTTGTGCAACTCATAACGATGCCGCCAACTTTACACAGTAACAGCCTAAAAGTATCATGGTACGGGACATTTGTCAATACGGTTACGAAAGATAAGAAAAAAATTTGCATTTTATTCTCAACCGGTGCTATAATGATTAAGTCTAGGACAAAGCTATAGGTTTCAAATCTCGGTTTGTGAACCTTCCCTGCCCCCATGAGCGGGGCCATTAGTCCAGAGGAGGAGGTGATTTCGTGAAAAATTACGAAATTATGTTTATCGTGAAACCGTTTGAAGAAGAAGCGACAAATGCGGTGATTACCAAATTTGAAACGCTGATCACTGCAAACGGCGGTACCGTAGAAAAAATTGACCGTTGGGGCAAACGTCGTTTGGCCTATGAAGTCAAGGATTTCATTGACGGTTTCTATGTTTTGATGCACTTTGCAAGTGCGCCAACAGTAATTGCAGAACTTGACCGTGTAATGAAAATTACCGAAGATGTCATTAAACACATGATTATTCGCAAGGAAGAATAGTCCAGGGGGAATGTTTCCGTGAACAAGGTGATCTTGGTAGGACGTTTAACCAGGGATCCTGAGGTCAGAACGACACAATCTGGTAGATTTGTGGCTTCATTTACGTTAGCGGTTGACCGTATCGTAGCAAAAGGTGCGGAACAGCAAACCGACTTCATTCCTGTCGTGGCATGGGGTCAATTGGCGGAAGTCATTGGCAACTATGTGGCTAAAGGACACCGGTTGCTGGTGGATGGACGCATGCAAGTCCGCAGTTATGAAAAAGACGGCCAAAAACGCTGGGTAACGGAAGTCATTGCCCAGAACGTTGAGTTTTTGGAAAGAAAAGGCCAAGCCCCTATGGGAACGGATTCGTCGAATTCGCCAACGGGCGGTTCGGATGATGTGAATTCGTTTGGCAAGGATGTTTTTCCCGGAGAGGAAATACCATTTTAATAGGAGGTAAATCTTGGTGAAACGCGAAAGAGGCAGAAAACCGAAGAAAAAAGTATGTAGTTTCTGCGTTGATAAAGTTGCAGCCATTGATTATAAAGATGTTCCTAAATTGCGTCGTTATGTTACGGAACGCGGAAAAATTTTACCGCGCCGTATTTCCGGTAACTGCGCGAAACATCAACGTCAATTGACTTTAGCGATTAAACGGGCGCGCAATATTGCGCTGTTGCCGTTTACTGCAGAATAAACATTGCTGGATGACGAAGGGGCAAGAATGCAAAGTAATTTGCGTTCCTGCCCCTGTTTGTTATGCCTGCCGGGAAATAGAACAACGGTTGTGGGAACAAGCAACAAACGGCAGTTGAGGCGTAAGAAGCAAGAAAAATTAAAAGGGATTTTTCAATTTGCAGCGAACAGTGAATTACATAGTAACTTTTAAGAGGTAGTTTGGAAAACAAATGGCAAATGATAGGGAGGGAGCGCAGTGTTGGAAAAATCCTTGTCAATCATGGACGCTATCGGTTTTGCGGTGGAATTGGAGGCACGAGGGGTTCAATTTTATCGGGAAGCTGCCAAACGTATGGAGAACGATGACCAACGCAATCTCGTTTTGCTATTAATGGGGCAGACCAATCACCATCTGGAAGGTGTGAAAAAGATTTTACTGCATGTGCAGTCGAGTCGCCAGGATATCGGCGCTTTGGAGGAAGAAACGGCGCACTATCTTGCTTCGCTGGGTCAGAACCTGAGTTTTCCGTCCGAAGCAAAAGCGGCGGAACGGATTGCGGATTGCACGACGATTTCACAAATTTTGGAAATTGCCATACAGGGAGAAAAGGATTCCCTATCTTTGTATAAAGAGATTGCCGATAAGGCGATTGATGCGGAAGTAAAAAAAGTGTTTCGCGCGTTAAAGGCAGAAGAACAAATTCATGTGGATAAATTGAGTGAAATGCTTTCCGGCTGGGGCTAATACATCCGGATGTATCCGGAGCGGCAGGGTTTCACTGGACAAAATGCGAAAAGAATGGTTTAATATTTTGTGAAGTTGGTTTTGAGTCGATTTTGACTCTCCTGGAAACAGTCAGGAGAGTTTTTTCATACACAGGTAAATGGAAAAGATGGGGGGCACAGGTTTGTGGGGAAAAAAGTATTTCAAACGGTTCGAATAGAAGAAAACCGGGCGATCAACCCGGGAGTGTTTCAATTAATCCTGCATTCCCCGGAGATTGCAGCATCCGCTGCGCCGGGACAATTTATCATGTTGGAGGTAACCGCGTTTCGCGATCCTCTGTTGAAACGGCCATACAGCATCGCCGGTACGGACAAAACGACCGGCCGGGTTATGATTATTTACCGCGTCGTAGGGCGCGGAACCGAATATTTGTCGCAGAAACAGCCAGGGGAAACGTTAGAAATTATTGGTCCGCTAGGCCACGGGTTTGAACTGGCAGGCCAGAAACCGCTGTTGGTGGGCGGAGGAATTGGTTTGGCGCCGCTGTTGTTTACTGCCCAGACGATTTTTCCCGCACCGGTTGAGTTGGTAGCGGGAGGAAGAACCAAGACAGAGATGTTCTGGCAAGACCTGTTTCAGCCATTTTGCAGCCATATCCACATCGCGACCGATGACGGATCGCTGGGATCGTGCGGAACTTGTGTCGATATCTTGCCGCAAATTGTCAAGACCGGCCAGTTTGATTCCATCTTGACCTGCGGTCCGATGCCGATGCTGCGCAGTGTAGCGGCCTGTGCGGCGGAATTTCAGATCCCTTGCCAAGTCTCCTTAGAGCAGCATATGGCCTGCGGTTTCGGCGCGTGCCTGACTTGTACCTGCGCGACCAAGAACGGCGGGAACGCCCAGGTGTGCAAGCATGGCCCGGTATTTAACGCCGAGGAGGTCGATTTGGGATGAGTAAAGGGGCTGTCAATTCTATGTTGTCCGTCGATATTGCCGGCATTACAATGAAAACGCCGGTTATCGCCGCATCCGGAACGTTTGGGTTTGGCGAAGAATATGAAGATTTTGTCGATTGGTCTCAAGTGGGCGCCATTAGCGTGAAAGGCTTGACGTTAGAACCGCGGTTGGGCAATCCGGGACGGCGCGTTGCGGAAACGCCGGCCGGCATGTTGAATTCTGTCGGCTTGCAGAATCCTGGAATAGAAGCATTTGTTAAGGAAATCATGCCGCGGATCCAGTCGCTTGCCGTTCCCATTATCGTCAATATTAACGGCAATACCGTAGAAGACTACGCCTGCATTACGGAACGACTTACCGGCGTTCCGATCGCGGCCATCGAAGTGAATATATCTTGTCCGAATACGAAGCATGGCTGCATGGCCTTTGGCGTTGTTCCTGAGACCGCGGCCGAAGTAGTCCGGGAAGTAAAACGGCGGGCACAGGTGCCGGTTATTGTTAAATTATCGCCGAATGTGACCGATATTACTGCCATCGCCTGTGCAGTGGAAGCGGCAGGCGCTGATGCGATTTCGTTAATCAATACCTTGTTGGGCATGGCGATTGATACGAATACCTGGCAGCCCATGCTGGGAAATATCACCGGCGGTTTATCCGGTCCGGCTGTAAAGCCCGTCGCAGTGCGGATGGTTTGGCAAGCCGCCCAGGCAGTAAAAATCCCTATCATTGGTATGGGTGGGATTACCGGTGTCCAGGATGCGGTGGAGTTCTTTTTAGCGGGCGCCAGCGCCGTGCAGGTCGGCACCGGGAATTTTCTCAATCCTCGCCTGATTAATGACATAACCGCGCAATTGCCGGGATATTTATCAGCCCATAAGTTGGAGCATATCAGTCAACTGGTCGGACGGATGAAAACAGGAGGCTAATGGAGCGGCTAACAATGATCGTACGCCAAAAAGCGTGTCCCTAGACAAAAGTAGTGGATATAAAACCTCCTGCAAAAGAACCGAATGCCGAGATCGGTTCTTGGCTGCAGGAGGTTTTTGACTTTGACGGAAGCGGTTCTTTTTTGCAAAAAATCAATAGTGGTTTAATTGTAGGGATATGATAGAATGAATTATAGGGTAAGCAAAGTCTGGAGGAACATAAATGCAAGAAAAACAAGATGCA
>CAYUNV010000002.1:0-583 GCA_964446265.1 uncultured Negativicutes bacterium
CCTTAAAGGATTCTTTTCTGAAACAGTCTCGTTCGGCAAGCGTAATTACCCGGGAAATGCCGATCCCGTCAAGCTCTTTCAACATGTACTTTTCCTCCACCCACTCAAACGGGGAAACGAGCAAATAGATTGGCTTTTGCGCAATCAATGCTTCAGATACCGTGGACCAGCCGCATTTGGTGATTACGCCGTCACAAGCCGCCAGATAATTTTGCGTATCTAACGTATCTTCCGGGATCAACGCTGCATTTCCTATTTCCGCCAAATCGATGCCCCGCGTATATACATAATCAAAATCTTGTGGCAACGACACATTTTTCATATTCAATGCTCCGCCGATACTGAGAAATAACAGCGGACGTCCGGGGCGCTTATATTTTTTGCGGATTTCCAATATTTTATTCTGGTCCTGAAACCGCGAAACCAATCCAACAGGCCGTCTATTAGGAATCGGTATTTCCTCTCCGGTTGACAATGGATATTCGAAAAAGGCAGTTGCCTGCTGATACATGGTTTTCAAAGGTTCAACCTGGGTTGCCCCAAGATATTCACGACAAAGTTCATACCAGGTAAAATTTGAAAT
>CAYUNV010000002.1:593-34254 GCA_964446265.1 uncultured Negativicutes bacterium
AGCCCCATGCCCACATAAAACGCTTCCGGCACGATATCAGACAGCACTAGCGAGTAACCGCAATTCCTTACCGTTGCCAGTTCTCCCTCTGCCGCTTCTTCCAGCTTATCCAGCCATGAATTCACACTCCGGATGGTTTCAGTAAAATCCACCTTACCGGTTTTAATATCGGAAATTAGTTGAAATCCCACATCAAAAGGCTGTACCGTAAGAGACGGCAACTGTCCTGCCAATAACTGCGCCAGCTTCATCTGCCGCGAATGGCACTTCATGGTAATAGAAATTTCCGGTTGCTGTTGAAACATCTCCTGGACTAATGCGATCGATCGCGTCAAATGTCCATAGCCAAAACCGGAAATATAAAAGACAATTTTCTTCATCGTTTCCCTATACCTCCACCGGATCTTATATTTTATCGTTGCCAATAACATCATGTTTCATAAAAAAATTCGCCTAAGCCATAGACTACACCTGCATCGGCTGTGATTACCAATGCTAAATGCAGTTTACGCCTAGGCGACTTCTTATAAATTCAGTAATTATTGTAATTTCATTTTTGACAACAAACCTGGCCTTACTTAAACTCGATCTGGAGCGGGTTTCGGTCCACCAGCCTGTTATAGCGATATTGGGGATAGCCGGCAATGATAGCGCCGCTAAACTCCCTGTCTTCCGGCAAACTCAAAAGATCCAACAAGGGCTTGTAGCCGGAAAACGCGCACATCTGCAAAAGTCCGACCCAACAAGTTCCTAACCCTAACGTCGGCGCATACAATTCTACATAGGTCAAGGAAGATTTTGCATTGTCCCGCCCGTTTTCAAGGCCTTTAGGCGCAGTGGCGATGATCAGGCAAGGCGCGTTTCGCAAAACAGAGTCTGTTCCGCTGTCTTGAAAACGCTTTAAAACTCCCGCATACCGTTTGGCCCAATAAGAACCAGCTTGCAATTGCTCCTTCATCCAGTCATTGACCAAGTTGGTAATGCCCTGCAAAATTTGTGGATCTTCAACGATTACGTAAGATATACTCTGAAAATTGCTGGCCGTAGGTGCAAAACGGGCAATATCCATCAGTTGCATCAATTTTTCTCTCGGTACCGGTTTCTTTTCATAATTGCGAATTGACCTTCTGCTCCGCAAAAATTGGTAGGCCTTTTCGCGCTCTACGCCCATCGCATCTGTCAACGAAGTTTGCTGTGCCAACGGCGACCGTACATTATCCAGTGCTTCATGAGGACAGGCGGCAACACAATGCCCACAGGCGATGCAATATTCAGGATCTATCGCCTGCGGCCACTCCTCCTTTAGTTGGATGATTCCGATAGGACAAACCTTTGCGCAAATTCCGCATTTTATGCATTTTTCCTGGTCTACCCGGATCAGTTCCATGATCATCACTCCTCATCCCATTTATCGTATGGTCGTAATCTGATGAAAGCGGATCTTCACTTCGACATTCGGCAAACAATCAATCTTCATCCTCTTCGTCTTCGGATTCTTCGATATCTTCTACTTTAGGATGCAGTAGTATCCCACTCAGTGCAAAACCATCACGGAGCCCGCATTTATACATTTCCCGTTCCGCAGCGCCAACCCATTTTACTATAGCCATTCTTAGCTCTTTTCCCTGCTCCGGCGATAAAGATTCCAGCAATATTTTTACTTTCGCCTCAGCTTCAATAACCGTTTTGCCCTTGGCTTCTTCGCCGGTCCTTTTGTAGCGAACAAAAAGGTTTTCCAACAATGTTCTTTCATGATCCTTTGTGTTCATTTTCGCCACTCCCGACAATTTTATAGCACTTTCTTCTTCGTAAAAGATATGCGAGCTTTCCCTGATTGGTTATGGATGATAGGAAGAATATTATAATTAAAATATTCAATAAGCAATAATCAGTTCCTGCAAATAAGTCATAAAATTCTGTTAATTATTTATTGCCGATAATTTCAATTAATGCATAGTTACGGGAACCCATGCCGATCTTTTCCGCATGTTCCAATTGAATTGAACCGTTTTTTTCTGGGAAAGCCAATTTCCCCAGAGTATTGCCGTACGCTGCGGCTGTTAAATCCTCCGTAGCCTGATCAATGGCAACCGGATCAAAAGAGGCTAAAATACCCAAGTCCGGAATGAATTTTTCATCAGGACATTTGACAAGACAGTCGCAGTGTTGGGTCATATCGGTTAAAATGTTAAAATAAAAACATTTTCCTGGTTTATCAATAACCGCCCCATAAGCATGTTCCGTCATGCTCTTTTGAAGATACCCTTGATCGGCGCCAAAATCGTATTTCACCGCATCAAACCGGCAAGTCGCTATGCATTCTCCGCAACCAATGCATTTTTCCGCAACAATAAAGGCCTTGCCGCTTTGTTCAACAATCGCATCGGCGGGACACCATTTACTGCACTTATGACAATTGGCGCACAACGCTGCGTCAACTACCGGCAATACAGCCGAGTGCTGCCGTCTTTTTCCCTTACGGCTTGCCAAACCCATGCCAAGATTTTTAATACAGGCAGCCAAGCCAGTAGAAATGCAGCCTGTTGCATGGGAGACCACAAAAAGCACATCTGCGCTTTTGACTTCTTTGGCCACATTGACAGTCTGGTGCACCTCGCCGGGAATGGCAACTTCGTATTCCGTATTGCCAAGAAGACCGTCAGCCATAATAAACGGGGCCCCAATGTTTTCAATGCCAAAACCCTGTCGATGCGCCTGCATGAGATGCTGCGCGGCATTATGCCGCTCGCCTTTGTATAAGGTCGATGTTTCCGTCAGAAATGGCAGTCCGCCGGTTATTTTTATTTTCTCCACTAATTCCCGGATCAATTCCGGCTTAATCCGGGTCACATTGGTTCCTTCGCCCACATGCAGCTTAACCGCAACAAAATCTTTTTGCGCAACAGTTGTCCCGGCTGCTGCGGCATCGTATAACTGTCTTAGCGCATTCGCCTGTTGAACGGCAGACACATTATTAGCCAATCGAAATAAATACACTTTTGCACTCAATTTTTTCACCCCTATGATAATTAATAGAAACGTAATTAGAAAACCCGGCTTGCGCCGAGCTAGTATAGCGACGGTGGAAGCCGCTGGTTGCACTTATGTACACCAGACAAAATTTTATACTTTCTGGTGTACTAACAAAATCAGATATAGTCGCACATGCGCCGGACTACCGTTTCGCTATATCCAAAACCAAAGACTTCCGTCTTTGTCTTCTTGCCACAGGTAACGTTCACAATCTCCCGCATAACCTGTTCACCCATTTCCTCCATCGTCTTGTCGCCCTCAAGAACGGCGCTGAAGTCCATGTCCATATTGTCGTTCATCTTAAGGAACAGATCATGGTTCGCTGTAACCTTAAGCACCGGGACAATAGGGTTGCCGATGGGATTGCCTCTGCCGGTAGTAAACACGATCAACTGGCAGCCTGCAGCCACCTTTGCCGTCACAGACAACATATCATAGCCGGGAGTGTCCATATAAATCAGACCTTTTTGGCTTGGGCGGTGGGCACATTCAACAACCTCCATAACGGGTTTAGTGCCGCCTTTATGAATACAACCCAGCGACTTTTCTTCGAGCGTTGTAATCCCACCTGCCTTGTTGCCCGGCGAAGGCTGTCCCGAGCGTAAACTTTGGTTTACCTTCCGCAAATCCTCTTCTAGTTTCACGCAGATATCCAAGATTTTTTGCTGGACTTCCGGCGTTGCCCCCCGTCGGGCGAGGATGTGTTCCGCGCCGATAATTTCCGGCGTCTCGCTGAATATCGTCGTCCCGCCCAGATCAACCAACCTATCACTGACACACCCCATAACCGGATTTGCAATCAAGCCGGAGGTTGCGTCTGATCCGCCGCACTCGATCCCCAGCATAAGTTCCGTCATTGGAAACTCCTCTTGCCGGCAGGCCGATGCCGCGACAACCATTTCCTGCGCCAGCTTGACTGCTTTGCAGATTGTGTTCACCGTCCCACCCTCGTCTTGTATCACTAGCGATTGCAGCGGTTTATTGGTTTTTGCCCGGATGATCTCCGCCATTTCGCCGACACAATTCGGTTCACAACCCAAACCGACTAAAATAGTTCCGTAGACATTGGGATTAGCCGCCAAACCAACTAAAACATCCTGGGTTAGTTTTTTATTTCCTTCCACTTCACCGCAGCCGCCTTGATTCACGAAACTCACTGCCCCATTGACTAATCCGGCAATAATACGGCAGGTTTCATTCGCACAACCAACAGTAGGCAATATCAGAACATGGTTGCGGATGCCGACCAGGCCGTCAGGCCTTCTATATCCATAAAAATTCACGGTAGATCCCTCCTAATTATCAAGTACTGGAAATCGGACTGGCAATATTGTGTTCATGCACATAACTTCCCTGGCAAATATCTTGCGTGGCCACACCGATAATTTCGCCATATTTGTGCACAAATTCGTTTTTAGCGATATCCCTAACGGCAAATTTATGAAATTTAGGGATCGCTTCGATGATGTCGACTCTGACTTTTTCGTCATTTTTTAGATACTTGCCAATATCGCCCGTTTTCAACTCGACGATGGCCGTAGCAACATCATCAGCTGCGCTGATTAAAATAGCATTAATTTTTTCTTCCATATTTTCACCCCTTTTTAACAAGAATCCCTGCAGTCTCCGACAAGAGATTACAGGGATATTTTAGTTATCATAGGCAGAGTTACAATTTTGTTTCAAGCAATATTGTAACACAATATCCATAGTTGATGCGTTTAACCACGGTTTAGCACACATACATTTCCTTGCGGAGAGCGGCACTGATTGCAATAAATACATTTAGACGGCGATGTATCGCCATTTTTCCATTGCTTGATTAGATATGGATCCGCCAGCAGCGGCCTGGACATCGCAACATATTCAATTGGCGTTTCCGCCAAAATAGCGCTAACCACCTCAAAAGTCCTTAAGCCGCCAATTAAAATTACTGGCACTTTAGTTTCTTCCGCCACTTGTACGGCGTACCGTTTAAAATAGGCTTCCTTCTCCGGTGAATCAATGTTCGGCCGAAAATTGCATAATTCTTTGGCCGCCCGAATACCACCGCTCACTTCAATGGCATCGATGCCTCGTGCCGCTAACTCGGTACAGACATATAAACAATCGCTAAATTCCATACCGCCAGGAACAAAATCCTCCGCATTAATTTTAATCAACACCGCATAATCCCGGCCAACACGCTCACGGATAGCGTCGTAGACTTCGATAATGATCCGCGCCCGGTTTTCAATCGACCCGCCATATTCGTCCTGTCGTTTATTGTGCAGCGGACTTAGCCACTGGTTCAGTAAATAGCCGTGGGCAGCATGGATTTCGACGCCGTCAAAACCGCCTTGTTTGCCTCGATACGCGGCATCGGCAAATTCCGTCACTAGGTTTTGAATATCGTTCCTGCTCATTTCTTTTGGAACCACTCCGGTGCCAACTTCCGGAACTGCTGACGGCCCCCAAATCACACGTTGTTCCGGTTTAAAGGTAGTCGCAGATCCGCCATATGCCAGCTGTAATACAATGCTGCTGCCATAAGAATGTACCATAGCCGTTAACCGGCGATAATCATCTATAAATGAATCGTCACAGGCGCCGATCATTCCCGGATTTGGCTGCTCATTTTTGCTGACGAAAGCATAGCTGGTAATGATAAGACCCACGTCCCCTTCCGCCAAGGCGCGATAAACATTGAATAAGCGTTCGGTGATATGCCCGTTTTCATCCGCCATATTTTCCCATGTAGCACTCCTGACAAAACGGTTCTTCAGTTTCATATTGTTGATTGTCGTAGCATCGAATAAAGTCTTCATAGGATCCTCCCATAAGAATGATTAGTATGCGTCAATTTCACATTTTACACTACGGCCGCCAAATTACCGGTGAAGAGCATAATGTTCCACTAAATTGCCCAGCAGGTCTGTAGCAGGTTCCACAAATGCGTCATGCATTGGCTTGACCGTGGACAAATACCGCTTAACCGTATTCTCAAACGTGCTGCCGCGCTCCTTGATATCCCTTTCAATGCGGCGTATCAAGCGGATGTCAGGGTCAGCATCGACAAAGATCTTAAAATCTAAGATGGAGCATAGTTCCGGAATTGCCAAGACAAGGATCCCTTCTAAAATTGCTACCGATTTAGGCGAAAGCGTTGTAGTTTTATCCGTACGGCTATGAATGCTGTAATCATAAGATGGAACTTCGACCGGCAGTCCCTGCCGCAGCTGGTTTAAGTGGGATATTAGCAATTGGCTGTCAAATGCGTTCGGATGATCCAGGTTTTCTTTTTCCCGCTCTTCAAGCGTCATATGCGACCGGTCAATATAGTACCAATCTTGGGATAGGTAGGCAACATTTTCTTGGCCGAACCGTTCTGCAATGGTTCGGGCTACTGTTGTTTTTCCTGCTCCCGATCCCCCCGCAATACCGATGATGATCACTCTCTGCACCCCCAATAACGCAAATTAAGGTCACACCTCTGGTTTCTGCTTCTGATACAGCTTATTGGAATGACGGTGGATTGCCATAATGCGATCCACCGCCATTATGAGGTTTTAAATCTTATTCTCGCTCAAATACTTGTAATAGCGGTTGCGGTCCCTGGCATCCTGTTCCGCCTTTTTGAACAGTTTTTCCGCCTGGTCCGGATAATCTTGCGCCAACGAAGCAAACCGGGTTTCACTGAGCAGGTACTCTTTGAAGTCTGCGGTTGGTTCCTTCGAGTCCAACATAAAAGGATTTTCGCCTAACTTCTCGCGGTCAGGATTATAGCGGTAGAGCGCCCAATAACCGGCTTCGACAGCCCGTTTCTGCTGTAGTTGGGCACTGCCCATGCCCGCTTTGATGCCGTGGTTGATGCATGGAGCATATCCAATTATCAGGGATGGTCCGTTATACGCTTCAGCTTCGGCAATGGCTTTAAGCGTTTGGTTGCGATCGGCGCCCATACAAACCTGGGCAACATAGACATAACCGTAACTCATCGCCATCCGGCCCAAATCTTTTTTCTTCGTTTCTTTGCCGGATGCTGCAAATTTAGCAACAGCAGCCGCCGGAGTAGATTTCGAAGATTGGCCGCCCGTGTTGGAATACACTTCCGTATCTAAAACAAAGATATTGATGTTTTCACCGGAAGCCAAAACATGGTCTAATCCGCCAAAGCCGATATCATAGGCCCATCCATCACCGCCAAACGCCCAATAAGAAGGCAGGACAAAATAGTCTTTTCGTTCGTAAAGGGCCGCCAAAGCAGGATCGGCATTAAACGGCTTTAACGCTTCTTCGAGCGCCGCAGCCCGTTCCCTCGTACCTTCTGAACGATCCATACCTTCCAGCCACGATTTAAGAGCAGAAGACAATTGGGTAGGCAAGTCACCATGTAATACATTTCTGACCAGATTAGCCAGGTTGTTCCGAACCGCTTTTGATCCCATATAGAGGCCCAAAGCAAACTCAGCTTCATTTTCGAAGAGGGAATATCCCCATCCAGGCCCATGGCCTTTGCCGTTGACGGTATAGGCGGTAGACGGCGAGGAATTGCCCCAAACAACGACGCAACCGGCGGTATTTGCTAGAATCATCCGGTCACCATACAGCTGAGTAATCAATTTTGCATAAGGAGTTTCGCCGCAACCGGCGCAGGCGCCCGAAAACTCCAAAAACGGCTGAAGAAACTGGCTGCCCTTCAGAGTGGTTCTCTGCGACTGCGGCAAATCTTCCACTTCGATACGTTTTAGATACTCCCAATTCTCCTCCATTTGGTCCCGATACTCTGACAATGGAACCATTTCCAACGCTTTACCCTTTACCGGACAAACCGCAATGCAGTTGCCGCAGCCTGTACAATCCAGAGCAGAGATCGCCATGGTGTAATTTTTGTTTTCAAAACCAACCGCTTTTTTTACAGATATGCCCGCCGGCGCAGCCGCTGTCTGCTCTTCCGACAATAACTTCGGCCGCAATACGGCATGGGGGCAAACAAACGAGCACTGGTTGCATTGGATGCATTTATCCACTTTCCAGAAAGGCACTTCCAAAGAGATACCCCGTTTTTCATACTGGCTGGTACCCATGGGGAAAGAACCATTTTCCCTGCCGTTGAAAATACTCACCGGCAGCTTGTCCCCTTGTTGACGCGTTACGGGGAACATGAATTTTTCGATGAATTCAGGAACCGGCTCGCCTTTTTTGGCCGCAGAAACGTCAACGGCAGTACGCCAAGCAGCAGGAACTTCTACGCGGACAATATTGGCAATCCCCGCATCAATGGCCTGCCAGTTCATTTCAACGACATCCATGCCCCGCTTGCCATAGCTCTTTTCCACAGAACTCTTGAGATATGCCACGGCTTCTTCTACCGGAAGAATCTTGGCCAGTTGGAAGAATGCCGCTTGCATAACCATGTTAATTCGACCGCCCAACCCCACGTCCTGGGCAATTTTAACTGCGTTGATACTATAAAATTCCACACTTTTTTCCGCAATTGTCCGCTTCAACGCGGCCGGCAGCTGTTCTTCCAACTCTTCCTGGTTCCAAACGCAATTCAGCAGGAAACGTCCTCCTGGTTTGATGTCTTCCAAAAGATCATAGGTCTGGACATATGACTGGTTATGGCAAGCCACAAAATCAGCCCGATTAATTAAGTAGGAGGATTGGATTGGTTTTTTTCCGAAGCGGAGATGGGATACTGTCAGACCGCCGGACTTTTTCGAATCATAAGCAAAATAGGCCTGTGTATATAAATTGGTATGATCGCCGATAATCTTGATTGCTGATTTATTTGCGCTGACAGTGCCGTCAGAACCCAAGCCCCAGAATTTGCAGGCCGTTGTCCCTTCCGGAGCGGAATCAAATTCTTCTTGGTAAGGCGGCAACGATAAGAACGTCACATCATCATGAATTCCAACCGTGAACCCATCCACCGGTTTATCCATTGTCAAATTCTTATAGACTGCCATGACATGGGCAGGTGTAAAATCCTTAGAACCAATGCCATAGCGTCCACCAACAATAAGCGGAGCGTTCTCCCTGCCATAGAAGGCGGAGCGCACATCCAAATATAATGGTTCACCGGATGCTCCCGGCTCTTTCGTGCGATCCAGCACCGCAATCCGTTTTGCGGACTTGGGTATCGCCTCTAACAGATGTTTATTCGAGAAAGGACGATATAGGTGGACTTCCAGCAGGCCATAATTACCGCCATGCGCGTTCTGGTATTCAATCGTTTCCCTAACGACCGAACAACCGGACCCCATGGCCACTATCACATCTTCAGCCGTAGGTGAACCGTAGTAATTGAACAACTTATAGCTGCGCCCTGTAAGCTTATTAATATCATCCATATACGACTGCACAGTATCCGGTACCGGCAGGTAAAACTTATTCACCGCTTCCCGGGTTTGGAAGAAGATGTCCGGATTCTCCGTGCAGCCATGCATAACAGGATGGTCCGGGTTGAGGGCATCATCGCGAAATTTTTTCAATGCTTCTTTGTCGATCAAGGAAGCTAGTTCGTCGTATTCAAGCACCTCAATTTTCTGCACCTCATGCGAAGTGCGGAAGCCATCAAAAAAGTGAACGATCGGCAAACGGGCTTTAATGGCGGAAAGATGCGCCACCGCAGCTAAATCCATACACTCCTGTACGCTGCCCGATGCCAACAACAGACAACCGGACTGCCGGACCGACATGACATCCTGGTGATCACCGAAAATACTCCAGGCATTGGTTGCCAAAGCGCGGGCGCTGACATGAAACACACCCGGAAGAAGCTCACCGGCAATGCGATACATGACAGGCAGCATCAACATCAAGCCCTGAGATGCTGTGTAAGTCGTAGAAAGCGCGCCGGTGGAAAGGCTGCCGTGCATGGCGCCGGAAGCTCCGCCTTCAGACTGCATCTCACGCACCATCACTTTGTTACCAAAGACATTCAGACGTCCATGGGCCGACCATTCATCAACCAACTCTGCCATTACCGACGAAGGAGTAATCGGAAAAATCGTCGCCACTTCTGTAAATGCATACGAAACATGGGCCGCGGCAGTATTGCCGTCCATCGTCATTTGTCTACGCTTTTCCACTTTCATACCTCCCGACTTGTTGTAAATTGATACCCGCAATCCATCTCACTGTACCATGAGCACATATTATTTAATCTTCCATACATTTACACAAAACCCTGCCTATTTTATTTGAATACATATTTTCATGTTCGCAAATCGGCACTGTTTGAAAAAACGGATTTGCTTCAAACTGTGTGGGATGGAATTACTCTCCGATGGACAAAAAAACCGCCTAAACACAATGTCTAGGCGATGAAAATACACATATTAAAAATTAGGCGATAGTCGGAAATAATTTTCATGCGGGCTTATTAATGCTGTTGAGCTTGTTTCTGATGTCTTGCCGCAGCAGGAACTTTTGCACTTTTCCTGATTCTGTGCGGGGCAGACGGTCGACGATTTCAATGCGTTCCGGACATTTATATTTGGGTGCTTTCTTTTCCGTGAAATACGCTACGAGATCATCCGTAGTAAGACCTTTAGCCGAATCATTGAGAACGACATAAGCGCACACCTTCTCACCCAATCGTTCATCCGGCATGGACACAACAGCGATTTCACGGATATTCGGATGCTGCAATAAGAAATTCTCCACTTCGCAGCTACTGATGTTTTCCCCGCCGCGGATGATGATATCTTTGATCCGGCCGGTAATTCGGATATATCCGTCAGCATCCATCTTGCACATGTCGCCGCTGTAATACCAGCCTTCCTCGTCAAGAACTTTCGCCGTCAATTCCGGTTCCCGTAAATAGCCGACAAATACATTCGGCCCACGCGACACTTCTTCCCCTTCGGTTTCCGGCGAAAGAGTATTGTGCGACTGGTCAACAATCTTTATTTCCACTCCTGGCACTGCATAACCGTCACTATTGATGATGCGTTCGTCAGTATCGTGCAAAGCCGTTGCCGCATGCGGCACGCTCTCCGTAGAACCATAAACACCAAGCACTTTAAAACCGGCCTGCATTGCTTCTTTCACCATATGCCTGGGTATCGGCGCCCCGCCGCATAAAAAGTACCGGAGAGAACTAATATCATGCTTCGCCGCCTGGAGCGCGCGGAGGATATCGTGAACAAAGGGAGTGGCACCCATTCCACAAGTGCATTTTTCCTGTTCGATAAGCTTCAATGTATTTTCCGGGATGAATATGTCCTGGAGAACGCTTTTTGCGCCAAAAAGGAACGGCATTGTCACGCCATGATGAAAACCAGTGGCATGTCCTACCGGCGCCGGCATTAATATCGTATCGAAGGAATTGAAATTTACTCTGGCCGCAAACGCTTTTTCGGCAGCAATAATATTATTGTGCGTTAACATGACCCCTTTGGGATTTCCTTCGGTACCGGAAGTAAACAGTACGGCCGCCAAATCATCTGCATTTACTTCGGCAACGTTCTGAGTTGGATCATAATCCCGCAGCACCTGTTCCAATGTCAGACATTGCGTATTTTCCTGATATTTGTCTACCATGACCACTTGTTGGAGACTCGGTACAGTAGGAACTAACGATTCAGCCACTTCAAAAAAGTTTCTCTTTTTAAACATATACGGGAAGAATAAGACCTTGCTTTCACATTTATTTAAAATATAGGATAAGTTACGCTCACTGTAATTCGGGCAAAGGGCATTACAAATCGCCCCCGCTTTCAAACAGCCAATGTAAATCACCGTGAACTCCGCCCAGCCAGGCATCAGCAACGTGACAAAATCACCCGGCACAATGCCCTTTGCTTGCAAATACGCCGCCACTCGGCTGGAAGCTTCGTCAAGTTCTCTGTACGTAAACGATTTTCCCTGGAAATCGACGACGGCTGTTTTTTCCGGGACGCTTCTTACCGCCATTTGCCAATAATCGACCAGGGTCGCATCCCCCCAGTACCCAAGTTTGCGGTACTTTTCCCTTTGTTTTTCATTGATTTTATATTCTAAAGGCATTTTACCAACCCCTTAGTTGGGCACTTTGCATAGCTATTGGCGCCCAGTAAATCTGTTTCATCGTGTAATCGATGTCGCCCGTAAGGATTGCGGTATTATTTGTTTTACCGTAACTGTGAATGTTAAAATCAGCGAACCGAGGATAGATATCCCGGCACCTAAATAGAGGGCCATATTATACCCATAAGCATCGACAACAACCCCGGTCAACAAGGGAGAGGTTATGCCGCCGATCGTAGCGAATGTCGCCCAAAGGCCAGTGATTTTACCGGCGTTTTTCCGGGAAAAAACCATGGGCATCGAATAATAGCCCCCCATAGTAAGGCATAAAATCCCATTCGATGCAGAAATTAGAGCTACCACGTTGATTGCGTTTTCTGCCCTTGATCCCATGATCAATAAAATACCGGCAGCGACCATGCCAATGATCGGAATGATTTTGCGGCCGAAATTATGGCCGAATTTCGCGGCTGCTTTGTCAGCCAAGTACCCGCCGATCGGGTAGGTAAAGATGGCAACCATATAGGGCATCATGGTATAAATAGCGCTTTGCGTCAATTGGAGGCCAAGCCCCCGTACAAAATAAGTCGGCAGCCAAGTCATAAACAAGTAAAAAAGATAATTGGTGCAGAAAAAGGATACCGCCCCGGTCCAAACCGACGGAGTCGAAAAAATGTCTTTCGGAGTCAATTCAGAAGCCGGCTTATCTTCAACAACCCCTGACTGCCCTCGCTCCGTTTTAATATAAGCCAGTTCTTCCTTACTGATAGTGGGGTGATTTTCGGGCTTATCCTTACCGAACTTCATCCATATAAAAATCCAAAGCGGATCAATAAAAGCAAAGGACCAGAACACCATATGCCAGTTCCATTGATGAATAATCCAGGCAGCAATCGGCATGGTCAACGTGATGCCTAAAGGAACCCCTACCAAACAGATCCCTTGCGCCAAACCGGTTTCATGTTTAGGAACCCATTTGGCCACCATCGAAGAAATTGCCGGCAAAGCTACGCCTTCACCCATACCCATTAAAATCCGGATGGCCACCATTAAACCGAGGGTTGAACCGAAAGGCGTTAAGAAAACAAAGATTGACCACCAAACAGCCCCAAAAATAATAACTTTGCCTCCGCCGAACCGGTCTGCCAACCATCCGCCAATAATCATGCTGCATGCATAACCGATAAAAAAGGCGGTTGACACTAAGCCAAACTGCGTTCCCGTCCAGTTAAATTCTTTCATCATGGATGGGCCGGCAATCGACATATTCGAACGGTCCATGTATAACACTACGTAACATAAAAGGAATTGCGCTATGATCAACCATCGTGTATTGCCAATCTTTGAACTCATGGTTATCTCTCCTTTAACAATACAAAGTCCCTGTGCCTTTGAGTCCATTATACCTTGATGAAGATAGCTAAGACAGATTACAAAAATCCAGGAATTACGTGTTCATGGCTACCAAGGCAGAAAATACTTTCTGCCTTGGTAGCCTGAACACTTCTTAAACCTGGATTCATGAAATTTCCTCATCTGCACCCAGGTTTAAAGAATTGACACATTTGCCAAGCGCAAAAACCTTTAAAACAAATGGCTGATCGAGAAAAAAGTCAAATTAGCTTGCTTTCACTTTTTTAATTTCTTCTACCATTGCCGGTATGACTTCTTGAAAATCACCAACGATACAGTAATCAGCGATTTCAAAGATCGGCGCATCCGGATCTTTGTTGATGGCGATAATCGTTTTGGAAGACGACATGCCTGCCAAATGCTGAATTGCCCCCGAAATTCCGCAAGCAATATACATTTGCGGTCCAACTGTCTGGCCTGTCTGGCCTACCTGTTGATGATGAGAAATCCAGCCCGCATCAACAGCTGCTCTGGATGCTCCGATAGCACCGCCAAGAAGGTCAGCCAGTTCTTTCAGGATCGCGAAATTTTCCGGTTTGCCCAAGCCTCTGCCACCTGCTACGATAACATCGGCTTCTTCCAGCTTAATGCCGGAATCGGTAACAGTTTTAACGACCTCAACCACTTTTGTTTTCATTTCTTCCGCCGGTGTTTTGATATCTTCTTTTACCACGTCGGCTGTCTTCGCTGCATCCGGCTGAACTTTTTTGAACACGCCAGGCCGGACCGTCGCCAGCTGCGGTCTGGTCTCCGGAACTGAGCAAACAGCCATCAAATTTCCGCTGAATTCGCGTTTGGTAAACTCAACCGTTCCGCCGGCGCCGCCTACCATGGCGATGCAATCCGCAACCAATCCGGTATTCAGTTTGCAAGCTGCGCTGGCAGCCAAATCTTTACCGTTGTTGGTTGATCCGATCAGGAGTACAGAAGGTTTATACTTTTCAACCAGTTTACCTATCACATAGCTGTATCCGTCAGCGCTAAAGTTTTGATATTCATCGCCGTCAACGCTGATGACTTGATCCGCACCATACGCGATCGCATCCTTAACGGCAGCATCCACATTTTTGCCGATAACAACAGCAACCAGACTTTCCTGGCTGGCTGCAGCAAGCTGCCCGCCGGGGTTCAATAACTCCAGGCCGGTATTTTTAGCCTGTCCTTGTTCTGTTTCAATAAATACCCATACATTCTTGTAATCGCCGATATTCATTGCTTAACCTCCATTTAAATAAGCGTAGCCTCTACTAACTTTTCAACCAATTTACGGGCCGCATCCTGGCCGGTCGCCTCTTTGATCATAACGCCCGACTCTTTCTTGGCCGGCACAAACGTCTTTGTCACTTTGGCCAAAGAGCCTTTCAGCCCCAATTTTGCTGGATCGATTCCCGGCAGGTCCGCCGGAGTCAATACGTCAATCTTTGCTTTATTGGCCTCCATTTTCCCTTTAACGGAAGCAAAGCGCGGTTCGTTGATCGTTTTGGTAACCGTGCAAAGAGCAGGAAGCTGCGCTTCAACGACTTCATACCCATCGTCTGTTTCGCGGTTTACAACAACCTTGCCGCCATCTACCTGGATTTTTGCGGCATACGTCAATTGTGCAATGCCAAGCTGCTGGGCCAAAGCCGGACCTACTTGGGCGGTTTCCGAATCAATCGCTTGTTTGCCGCAAATGATCAAATCAAAATTGCCCAGCTTCTTGATCGCGTTGGCTAAGATATAGCTGGTGGTGTAGGTGTCGGAACCGGCAAATGCCGGATCGCTGATCAGGACGGCTTTCGTCGCACCTACGGAAATACATTCTTTGAGGGCTTTTTTGGCTTGATCCGGTCCCATGCATAGTGCGGTTACCGTGCCGCCATGCGCTTCTTTCAACTGGACAGCTGCTTCCAGCGCGTGTTTGTCAAACGGATTCACGATATTCGGCAGACCGTCTCTCACTAAGGTATTGCTAGCCGGATCCATTTTGACATCCGTTGTGTCAGGTACTTGTTTAATACAAACCAGGATATCCATGTAATTGCTCCTCCCTGTTACTTCAACAATTCTTTAGCGATGGTCATCCGTTGAATCTGGTTGGTTCCTTCAAAAATCTGGAATACTTTAGAGTCTCTCATCAATTTTTCAACCGGATATTCTTTGCTTACGCCATAACCGCCGAAAAGCTGTACTGCATCCGTGGTTACTCTGACTACAGTGTCACCACAGAAGGTTTTCGTGATTGCGCCTTCCAACGTGACAGGATCGCCTTGGTCCATAAGCCGCATAGAATAATTAACCAATTGGCGGGCAGCCTGGGTTTGGATCTCCATATCGGCCAGGATCATTTGTACTGCCTGGAATTCGCCGATCGGTTTACCAAATTGCTTTCTTTCTTTGACATACTTGATGGACTCATTGATAGCCGATTGGCAAATACCTACAGCCAGGGTGCCTACGAAAGCGCGGGAGATGTTCAGCGTATTCATAGCAACTTTGAAGCCGATTCCTTCTTCGCCCAATAAATGGGAGGCCGGAACCCGGACATCCGTGAAGGCAACGTCGCAGGTATTGGATAAACGAAGGCCCAATTTGTCTTCATGTTTACCCACCGTGATACCGGGACGGCTTTTCTCTACGATAAACGCGGATAAACCTTTTAATCCTTTGCTCTTGTCCGTGGAAGCAAATACTACGAAAATATCGGCATAACCGCCATTGGTTACAAAACATTTTGTCGCATTGATCACATACTCATCGCCATCTCTTACTGCAGTAGCTCTGACAGCACCGGCGTCGGAACCGGCGTTCGGCTCAGTCAGACAGAATGCGCCAAATGCGCCAGGAGCGATGATATCGGCAAACAATTGCTTCTGCTCCGCATTGCCGGCTAAAAGGACGGAACGCAGAGCGACAAAGGATGTGACCAGCGAAATGGCAAACCCGGCATCCACTTTGGCTAATTCTTCAAAGATCACAGCAGTTTGTTCATAGCTCATTCCTGAACCGCCATACTCTTCGGGAATTTCCAAAACATGCAGTCCCATTTCAAAAGCTTCTTTCAGGAGTTCCAACGGAAAGTCGCCTGTTCGGTCAAACTCGGCCACCTGGGGTTTAACGCGGCGGATCGCAAAATCCCTGACCATTTCCACCATTTCTTGCAGTTCTTCCGGTGATAATTGCACCATTTCGTATTCCTCCACATTCATATTTTGTATAAGAATTTTTCCTCGTTAGCAACACTCTTTACGCTACGCAGCAAGCGATGAATAATTATCCTTGCTGATAAATAATCCCTTTGCCTTGCTCCGGATAATTCCAGGAATATCCTTCCGAGCCTTTGTTCAATCGGCTGCAGACGAAACGACAATTTCCGCACTCCAAACATCCCACATGGTCAAAGCTCAGTTTGTCGTTAATCGTATCCCATTTATAGCGTTCGGCGGGGCAGCAGAACGTGCAAGCCCGGTTATCCGTGCAGGTACGGCAGGCGATTTTATCGACAATGATATGCGAGTTGACATCATCACTGTCAAAGCGGTTTTTCGCGAGGCGATCATCCATGGAAAGAATTTTCATAACGACCGGCCCCCTTTCCATGCGTCTTTCAGGATTTCAAAATACGGCAGTTTACCGGAAAATACGGTTTGCTTCACTAAATCGAAAACCGACTTGGAAGGCTTGGCATCGACTGTGTACATGCTTTTCATCATTTCCAGCGCCAATCCCGGATACGTATTAAACAAATGATAAGAATGGGCAATATAGTCATGCGAATTTTTAAAGGTCTGCAAATCTTTCAGGACATAGGGTTGCAATTTGTCTTCGTATTGTTTTAAGAAATTTTTGGAGTAGTCGTTGGCATCGATGGCCGCAATCGCAGTTTCTGCTGCTGCTATGCCGGAGAGGATCGCATAGTCCATTCCCCGTACCGTGAACCCACGGTTGACTACGAGTCCGGCCGCATCGCCGGTCAGCAGAAAACCATCCGAGTAAAGCTGCGGCAGCGAGTTGTAGCCGCCTTCCGGAATCACATGGGCCGAATACTCGACCACTTCGCCGCCCTCAATATAGCGGGCAATCGACGGGTGCTGCTTCAGTTGTTCCACGACATCAACGATGGGCAGATTAGAATTTTTCCAGCCATAAGAGTCTACTACCAACCCAAGGGAAATGCTGTCTTTGTTCGTGTACAGGAACGCGCCGCCGCTGATGTTTTTGTTGCAATCACCCACGCAGAGCACCGCTGCTCCTTTGCCGCTTTCCAGGTTAAACCGGTCATTAATTTTTCCCTCTGACATCCTGATGACGTGTTTCGCACCAACAGCCATGTTTTTCACGTTCAACGGCTTGATTAAACCGGAGCGTTCAGCCACGATGGCATTGACGCCTTCCGCGCTGATAACCAGATCGGCCTCCAATTCCTCTTCGCCCATTTTAACGCCGGCCACTTTTCCGTCCTTTATGATTAGGCCGTCCACCGTACTGCCGGCGATCAGCATAGCGCCTTCTTCTTCCGCCTTCGCGGCCAGCCAGGCGTCAAACTTCGCCCGCAACACCGTATGTGATGGACTGATATGGGAAAATGTACTGTCAATTGCCATGCTATCTTCGGGAGTCATCATCATCATGATTTCCCGCGTTACTTCCCGCTCAAGAGGGGCATCTGCCCACTCTCCGGGCATCAAGGCCTCAAGAGCATAGGTATAGAGTCGGCCGCCTGTTACGTTTTTCGCTCCCGGCGTTTCTCCCCGGTCCACGAGGATCACTTGCTTTCCGGCTTTCGCCAGACGATAAGCAGCGGCAGAACCAGCCACCCCGGCACCAATTATAATTACTTCGAATTTATCTTCTGACAAGGCTCTGTCCCCCTTTTAATAAAGTACTTGTATTGATACACTACGACTCATGCGGTCGTAGGAATATCCAATGTTAATTTTTCAAACAGTCCGGGCGCCGGCGTTAACAAAAACGTAAACGCCCGGGATAGCACACCACACTGTCTTTACGGTAAAGGATTGGGCGCCGATGTTGACGCTACTTTATCAAACTTCAGTTCCTCGCCTTCGTACGCTTTAACAGCTCCGGAGGCAATGATTTTTTCCGCGTTCTCTTCTGAATAGCCATATTGTTTCAAGTATTTGCGGGTATCGTAACCGATCGGCTTGGAAACCCATAGTCCCGGATCCCCAACGCTCTTCAGTCGGATCGGCGTTGTCGGTACGACCCGTTCCCCATAATTGTCATATTGCACGCGCCGCAAAATATCATTGGCGTAGGCTTCCTCATCGGCCAGTACATCGTCGATGGTAAAGGCTTTTTGATACGGAGTTCCGGTTGCTTCGAAAATCTCCACCCATTCGTCATAGTTCTTTTTGGCAAACGCTTTTTCAAACGCTTCAATGACATAACCGTTCGTTTTATTCGCCGTCAACTGTTCCAGAGTGTTGTATTCTTCTTTGCCCTTCAGGTCTTCAATGCCAAAGGCCTCAACCATCTGGTTAAAACAGTCGTTGTAGAGCGTTTGACAAATCAGGAACCAGACCCCATCTTTCGATTTGTAGCAATTGTTCGAAGGCATGGTTACCCATTTTCTTGATCTTGGGTAAGCAGCTCCGGACTGGCGGGATACGATCGCATGCTGCATAGCCCAGCAAGCAACATGGTACAGGTTCACAACGACCTTATCGCCCAGGCCGGTTTTCCCTTTTCTAACCAATGCAGCCAGAATACCTGCACTCAGGAAACCACTTGCATTCCAATCTCCGAAAGCAGCCGGCACATTGACGGGGCTTTCACCGATTTGCGGGAAAGCGGTCAATATCCCGCCGCGGGCGGAATAAGCCGTGGCATCATAGCCTTTGGAATCCTTTTCCGGCCCTCTTTCACCGTAGCCCCGCATGTGCGCATAAACCAGGTGCGGAAACTTTTTACTAATCGTATTGTAATCAAGACCTAGTTTTTCCAATGCTTTATCGCGGTAGTTGGTCACCATGACATCGGCAGTTGCCAATAGTTTATACACAAATTCGATACCATCTTTGTTTTTTAGGTTAACACTCAACCAATTTTTCCCAAGGCTGGGCATATCGAAAGCGGGGTCTTCAATATCATCGCGCAGCATACCGTAACCAGGCCCTTGGGTACGCATTTCGTCACCGCCAAAAGGCTCTATCTTGATAATCTCAGCGCCCATTTCAGCAAGAATTCTCGGGCACGCCGGCGCAGCTACGAAAGAAGCCAGTTCAACAACTTTGATCCCTTCTAATCCTTTCAAAGAAAAAACTCCCTTCTTAACTTTAGACTGTCAACTATCCGAGTCGGCCGCCTCTGTCACGAGGTCGGCCGCTCGCATTACACGCTAACCGGGTAGCTGCCACAGTAAAATCCGGACACCCCAGCCAGCGGATAGTCCTATTCGGATGCATTAGTGTTGGTCAATCTGCCTGATCTTGGCAAAGAACAGGATGATCGCTCCCAAAATCGCCATGGATGATCCCAAGAACAAAGCATAGTTATAACCGAAACTGTCAACCACTATACCTGTAAGCAGTGGAGCCGATATACCGGCCATCGTGCCGATCGTGCCATACATACCAACGATAGTACCAGCATTTTTTGGGGCGAATACCATTGGGATAGAGAAAAATCCGCCTTGAGTCAGTGTTAACAAACCCATGGAAGTGGCAATCAGTATAATCGCTACGATCGCATCCGGAGCCTGGGCACCGAAAATCAGCGCAATACCACCGATGACTAAACCAATAACCGGGAAAAGTTTCCGTCCGATATTCTGGCCATATTTCTTGGAGGCCCAGTCAGCCAGCACTCCACCCAACGGATAAGTAATCATGGCCACGCCATATGGGATCATTGTCATGTATCCGCTTTTCACCAAGGTAAAGCCACGGCCTACAGCAAGGTAAGTGGGCAGCCAAGTTAACAGCAAGTAAAACACGTAGTTGTAACAGAAGTAAGCAATAATCGCTCCCCACACAGAAGGAACAGAGAAGATCTGCCCGGAAGTGAAGCTCGGAGCATTATTGGATCCAGCTGTTGCTCCCTGCCCAGATTGAATATACTGCAATTCTTCCTTGCTTACCCCCGGATGCAGTTCCGGACGGTCTTTGCCCAGCCAAACCCAGAAAATGCACCAAATAGGGCCGAGGACGGCAAAGAGATAGAATACAGTCTGCCAGTTGTAATTCTGAATGAGATGCACACCGATGAGCATTGTAAGAACAACACCGGCCGGAACCCCAACAAGCGTCATCCCCTGGGCTTTCCCAGCTTCGTTTTTCGGTACCCATCGAGATACTAAAGCCGAAGTAGAAGGCAAGGTAACACCTTGTCCTATACCAACTATTGCGCGCATAAACATCAGGGATCCAATGG
Source organism: uncultured Negativicutes bacterium (assembly GCA_964446265.1). Lineage (GTDB taxonomy): Bacteria > Bacillota > Negativicutes > CTSoil-072 > CTSoil-072 > CTSoil-072. Next base: position 21,411 of record CAYUNV010000002.1, read on the forward strand.
TTCCTGCGCCGATAGGGGTTAGGAAGGTAAACAAAGACCAGAGCAACGTTCCAGCGACAATTACTTTCGTGGCGCCAAATTTGTCAGCCAACCAACCGGCCGGATACATGGTCAGTGCATAACCAATAAAAAACGCGGTAGAAACCAAACCAAACTGGGTTCCTGTCCAGTGAAATTCTTTCATCATGACGGGACCGGCAATGGATATACTGGCCCTGCCTAAATACACAAAAGTGAAGCAGACCACTAACAGGAATACTATTTGCCAACGTTTATTTGTCATAAATCTTCCTCCGTTATATTAAAACTCTTCTAACAACCATTCCAACCCAGAGCCGTGACCAACTTTCTACCTTCAAGCAAGCTAACTGTTTCTAGGATTTGAAATAGTCCTGCATCTTTTCCAGAGGAACCCCCAGCAACCCCTTTGCTTTTATGTATAAATATATAATGAAACCTCGCTTACAGCGGAATAAACACTCCTCGCAAATAGCCCTGTCACAATACACATAGGCATCCTCATCAGACAAAGGGAATACCAAAGGCGGCCGTTTCTTTTCCGTAACATATTTGATGTAGCTACCGGTAAAGGTCTTAAGCAATATCCATTCCGGCCTATTCTCCGGCTGTACTGTTTCCCAAAATACCTGTACGGCACTCTGGTTGAAACCGCCAACGATTTTATAATCGACATGAATTTCAGGTGAAACATCTTCAAGTTGCAAAGGCTTCAAGCGCTCCATGGGCACATCGCAACAGACCGGCGCATGAACGGGCGTATCGTAGCCTAAAACTTGATACAACCGGGCACAATGATTGCAACGATAGATAACGACATCAGGGCACTCCGGCCAAGGCTTTCTGCCTGCCCTGCTTCTTAACGGTCCGAACTCCGGCAAAATTCCAGTCCTCCCAGTACATTCTTAACCTGAAGCCAGTAGCCTATCTGCAACCCCTGTTTCCGTTCCGGGAGCATCGATCTCCGGTCTTCATAAGCTCCTTCAACAAGGACCGCATTAGCTGATTTTTTTCAGAACATCCTAATATATTGGCAATATTTCGATAACTTAGTTTACTAGCAGTTTCAATTTCGTATGGATTAAAAAGATAGGGCCACCAGCTGCAAGTTGATGACCCTATACTGTTTTCAAATTACCAGAGATACTCTAAGACACCGCCGTGTTTGATCGTCTCGCGGGAAATGGTAATCCGCTGTACGGTAGGCGTACCTTCTTCAAGCCACATCGCACGAACGTCGCGATACAAGCGCTCGGTCGGACCATACGGACAATCTTCGAAGTAGCCTACGCCGCCGAAAATCTCCAGCATTTCATCACTAACCAGTTTGGTCGCATGGATACTGAATAATTTGCACATTGCGGCTTTTTCTTCGATGTATTCGCCGTGCGGATCTTTTTCGTAGTCCTTTGCGAAGTCATACACCATGGTGCGAAGAGCATGGGTATATGTAGACATATCGGCAATCTTCATTCTGATCGCTTGACGCTCAATGATCGGTTTTCCGAAAGTTACACGGTCATGGGCGCGTTTGAGGGAGATTTCCAGCATCCGTTGGCACATACCGAGGTTGCTGGCTGCAATATGAACACGGGAAACGGACAGGGAGTGAATAGAAATATGCAGTCCGTCACCCTCTTTGCCGAGCAAATATTTCTTCGAAACTCTCATGTTTGTGAACTTTAATCCGGTATGGCCTGATCCACGGCAGCCCATCATATGAGGCATCGGAGTCAGTTCATAACCAGGGGTGCTGGCAGGAACCATGAACGTGGAGAGGCGGCGATCTTTCGGAGCGTCCGGATCAGTAACACAGGTAATATAAGAATAGTTGCTGCAGTCAGTATGCGAGATCAGGTATTTTTCCCCGTTGATGATATAATCATCGCCATCTTTTACTGCAAGAGTATGCAAGTCAGCGCCGGTTCCGCCGCTTTCCTCGGTAACAGCCCAGTTCGTGAAAACGGTTCTGTCTTGGAAACCAGGCATTAATTCTTTCTTGAGCTCTTCACTGCCGAAGTCGTACAGCGGGCGCCAGTTCAAGTCCATGGCATAGTGGAGATGCATCCGCATGCCGCCAGGCCCACGGCTGAATTCTTCCTGCAGTCTCAGAATTTGAGTTTCGCTAAGGTCCCAACCGCCGTATTCAACCGGCAGGGGAGCGCGATACAGATTGTTCTTGATGCACAACTGATAAAATTCCTCCGGAAACACATTCGTGTCTTCGATAGCTTTTTGCATCTCATCAAGAGTGCCCTCTGTAAATTCCCTGATCTGTTTAAGATACGCCTCAAATTCTTGGTCGGTGATTTTTGCCATTTTGTTTCCCCCTTGTTATTTTTATAACTATTGGATGATTTGATTATATGTGCTTTTCTTATCAGCGTCTAATTGATAAATATTGCATGGTTTTATCAATTCATAGATAAATTTCATCGATTATTTGTAATTGGGCAAATTTTTAGTCATTTTATCTATGAAACATCTTTACAATAATTAAGAACGCAACAACCATTAGAGAGCACAACAACTTAAACATCAACAAAATGGCCATTTAGCAAGGACAACAAAAACCTCCCCCATAGAATTGCTTCTACAGAAGAGGTCTTTTTTCACTATTAATTGAATTTATGTCTACAATGAAGTTATAGTCTATTTATATAGTTTATTTCTATAGATTCCGTTTTCTTTACGAAAAACGAAAATTTACCGGCAATAGACAGCCTTTATGATATCTTTGCTGTAATTGAGGACATAGTTTTTCACTTGCCGGACGGCCATAGATTCATGCCTGTTTTTCATATGGCCAAGATAAATCATTCTTGTATAGACAGGATTTCTTATTGGCAATACCTTCAAAGGAAAATTATGAAAGATAGGACTGTCGGGAGCAATTGCAATTCCTACATTGGCAACAACCAGTCCAGACATGGAAATTTCATTTTCCACTTCACAGGCAACCTTGGGAATGAGATTGACCTTTAAAAACAAGCGGTTGATCTCTTGCTTCAAACCCGGTTTATCGGAATAATGGATCAGTTTATAGGGCTCCAGTTCTTTCAAGTCAACACTTTCTTGCGAAGCAAGCGGAGAATCATAGGGCAAAATCGCCACTAGCTTCTGTTCACCGAGTGGTATGAATTCCACATCCGTATCTTTCGGTATGAGAGAAACGAAAATTAAATCCAGGTTCCCGGCCTTTAGATCCCTCACTAAACCGTGGGTACATTCATTGAGTGTAGTGCCTTCCCGCAGAAGGAACTCTACATTTAAATTTTGGTTATCTTTTTTAAACTGCCCGACTAGATTGGGAATAAAATGGGCGCTGAGAGTATAAATAAAGCCGATATTGATTTTCCCTTCAGTATCAGCCGAGAACTCCCTTACCTTATTAATACCAGTTTCTATTTCAGATAATGCTTTTTCCACATAAGTCAGAAACACCCGGCCTTGCTCTGTCAGCACTATATTGCGCCCTTGTTTTTCAAATAAAGGAACGCCAATCTCACTTTCCAAAGCAGAAATTGAATGACTCAGGCTTGGCTGCGTTATACAAAGATTCGTGGCGGCTTTTGTGCAATGTTGCAATTTGGCGAGAGTTCTAAAATAGTTTAACTGGTAAAGATTCATGCGCCTCTCCTTTAATCAATTAATATTCATTGATCTACTTTACCAAGGTGACAGAAACGACTGACTATTTATACTCTTTGTGAAATTATATCCCATCTCGATTTGCTCCGTCAAGATTGTTAATTAAAAGTCTGTGTTAATTGAAAATCATATTTCTATCTGAAATCGACAGGATCAGAACATTTCAAGACTCCCATTAATGCATCATTCATCATAGTTTTGAACCTGCTGCAAAATGTTTTGAAAAAACTGCAAACTAAATGCTAAAACATATGGCTAAACATCAACTGAATAGACGAGTGATTCATATTGGTTAAATATTGCTGATTATCTTTATACATTAAATCCATCCTGTTCTCAGCACCGAAACTATGCGCAAAACCGTAATAATACCCTTTTTCGTTATGTTCAAAAGCAGTTTTCTCGTTCATATCAGCATTGGGTTCGGTTTTGTGAGTAATAACATAAAACTGATTAGACGGATCAAGTCGGTAACAGGCACCCAAATTATGAGCAGTCATATCGGTCTTGGATGGCGCTTGAGAATGTTCGGCATACAGGAAGAATTTGTTGACTTCATAAGAACTATAAATAGCGTAATAATTGACATCCGGCTTCAAATCGGCAAAATCATACCTAGCTAAGGTACCGCCCGCAACCAGCCGCGGCGAGTACTGATGCAAATAGGTAATGCTATAGATGCGATTATCCGCTACCTCTTTGTTATCTTCCTGGGCCACAATCACCTTGAGATAATTGCCTCTTTTATTCGTCTCCATGGAAATGCCATCTACAAAAGAATACCGTCCTATCGATTTGGTATTATCATAAAGCAGCCCTGTAACCCCAACCATAGCGCCTTGGCGTCCAAGTTTATACGTATACCCTGCATTGGAATACATCAGACAAAATTGATCCAGTTGGGCAACGAATTTCCGCTGGCGTTGATAATCTGCAAAATCACGGCCAAAATCTTTTTTGGATAAAAACTGTATTCCGAAACGAACATACACAGAAACGTGCTCATTGATGGGAACATTGTACCCCACAGCTATCGTATTGATAAAACCTGAACCGGATTTTTTCGGCTCAATGTCATTCTTATCATCGCGATATTTCAATGTTTCAACACCGTCTAGGATTGGCGTTCCGGCTTGTGCAACGCCTGCTAGCAAGAAGAGAATTGGCAGCAGTATGATTAGAAAAAGGTATCTCACTGATATACCCCCTCTCAACATCATCGGCTGGACAGACAACTCTGTTAAAGATCTCGTCCTTGCATGCATCAATACTGCCGGCAAGACGCAAAAACCGACCTAACAAGGTCGGTTTTTGCCAATAATCAATCGCGAAAAACGTCCAACTACAGTTTTATATTACCAACCCCGTTCATGCTGTTAATTCTATTATAGCATGAACGGTTTTTACTCCCACAGAGTTTCTTACTAGCTCCTAATTTTCTTTGCCAACGCTTCCAGCTTAGCAGCTCTTTGCTCCGTTGCCGGATGCGTGCTGAACAAGCTCATCATCCAACCGCCCGCTTTGCTTAGCGGGTTAACAATGAACATATGGGACGTTGCCGGTGTAGCTTGTTCCATTACTCCATGACGGGCATAATATTCGATTTTCCGTAACGCACTGGCAAGCGCCAAAGGATTATTGCACATCAGTCCGCCGGCTTCATCCGCCTGGTATTCCCTTGAACGTGAGATTCCTAATTGAATGAGAGTCGCAGCCAAGGGGGCAAGCACGATCAAAAATACAAATTCAATCATTCCTGCAATGCCGCCGTTATCTTCATCATCACTCCGTCCACCACCAAATATGGCGGCCCATTGCGCCATATTTGCAATCATGGTAATGACACCGGCAACCGTAGCAACGATCGTACTGATGAGCGTATCACGGTTTTTGATATGTGCAAGCTCATGTGCAACAACACCCTCAAGTTCCTCATAATTCAGTGCTCTCATGATCCCGGTGGTAACGGCAACTGCGCCATGCTCCGGGTCCCGTCCGGTTGCAAACGCGTTCGGCGTATTGGTTTCCATGATAAGTACTTTGGGCATTGGCATATTCGCTTTTTTTGCCAGACCGGCAACCATCTGGACTAACTCCGGCGCATCATTCTCCGAAACTTGTTTTGCGCCATACATACTGAGGACAATCTTGTCACTGTACCAATAACTCACAAAATTCATCAGTATAGACACAACAAACATGACCATCATCCCTTTGGCGCCGCCAAAGAAACTGCCTGCCGCTAATAATAACCCGGTTAATGCCGCTAATAAAACCGTTGTTTTTAGGCTATTCATTTTTATTCAACCTCCATTTTATTTTTATTGTAATTTTGAAGTATCACATTACCTCATCCTATTTAAACGGAAATGTCATCAGCCTCCTTGATAGGTACATAGTATAGATATATACAAAAAACGAGACCACAGGTATGAACATTGCTCAAACCTTAGGTCTCGCTAATTGGTTTTACCAACGGTAGTGCCAGACGTTTTTAACGCCGGTTGTTGACACTAGCCTAGTAAGCTACTCCCCTAGGGGATTATTCGATTAAAGTAATTATACCGAGATCTCGATTTAGTGTCAAGATAATTCGCTTTTCAGATAATTCGACGAGAATGTAAATGATACAGTAAAACAATTCTGAATCGACTACATTCATTTACGAGTATATGGAAAATATTTTACATCCTCATCTTTTATATGTCCAATTATAACATCATCGGTAATAAACGAAAGAAAGGCAGACAATTTCAGTTCATTTTTATGATATGCTTCCTTACGTTTTAATGCTTCTGCGAGTAACGTTTTGTGAATAATGGAGTGTCTTTTTTGATCCGAATATCCCATATTAAAGAGAATATGGTTCTCATAATTAAAATGTTGCTCTACACGTTGCAACAACATATCCACCTGACGATCCACTTTTTCAAACTCCACATTAGAAAGCGAATAGAAAATCAGGCGGTTCGTTAGTTCAAGCAATTCACGATGCTGATCATCAATAATTTTATTGCCACTCTCCCATTCCTTGCTCCAATGAAGTTCTATCGATGCCACAGGCAACCGCACTTGTTCATCCGACCCAACAACACGGTTACGACCGCCTTTTTTAGCGCGATACAGAGCTTCGTCTGAACGCTGGAGCCAGCTATCAAAGGTTTCATCTTTAATCCTTTCGGCGACACCGAAACTGCCGGTATAACGGCCAACGATAGGATGAGTATTTTTGTCCAAGGCTTCCCGGATTTTCTCTGCTGCCCGAAGAGCTCCGTGAATATCGGTTTCCGGCATCAATACTACAAATTCTTCGCCACCCACCCTGGCGAGGATATCTGATTTGCGTATCATGTGACTGACTATCACAGCAGTTTGTTTCAAGACTTCATCGCCGACCAGATGGCCCCACGTATCATTGACACGTTTAAAATTATCCAAATCCAGAATAATCATCGACAAAGGCTCATTATAGCGATCTGATCGTTCTGCTTCTTCCTCTATTTTTTGATAAAAGTAATGTCTGTTAAACAAACCGGTTAACTCGTCTGTAACGGCAAGCAGCTCCAATGCCTCATTTTTTTTCTTTAAAGCTTCAGTCATCATAATCAATTCATCATTCTTTTTATTCAGCTGGATTTCCATATTTCTCTTTTCCGTTACATCTCTTGCAGCGGCATAGATATATTTCCCATGCTGCACAGCGTTCCATTCAATATAACGGTCAGTGCCGTCTTTGCATTGAAACCTGGTAACTAAACGGCGAATCGGCTTCTGCGCCGCTAAATCTTTCATCGCATCATTGATGGCAGTTACCTCGTCATCATGAACTAAATCCAAAATATTCATTCCTACCAATTCTTCAATTGCATAACCCAAAATATGTTCAAACGATTGGTTAATTTTCATAAAATTCCCGTCAGTATCGCACACAGACAGCAAGTCTAAATTGGTAGCGAAAAAGCTTTCAATTTCCTGTTCCTGCAAATATTCCGTCGTGATATCGTAAAATATGCAGGCAAAAATATCGTTGGATAGTGGAAATACCGTAATACGCATCCATTTCTGTGCTAAGGGATGGAATAATTCAACACTTGCTAACTTATGATTCATGATCACATCTTGCACAACCATTTTCCATCTCTCTAATTCTGTCCAATCCGTAACAACTACTGCTTGAAAGCTTTTGCCCACCACAGCAGAAGCTTTCACCTTCATCATATCTTCGTATGCTTTATTTATTCTTAAATATTCATAGTCGTAAGGAATACCTTGCTCATTCAGCATAACCCGATGATATGAATATGCTATTGGGGATTTTTCAAAGAACTCCGTACAATATTGTTCTTTCATATCCTTTCCCCCTCACTATGCTTGAGGTATACCAGACTGTAAAAAGGTTCTTACTTCTATTTTATCAGAATATTGCAAATAAGTATCCTGTTAATAACACAAAGTCATTTTTCTCACCTAATACAAATATTCCAGAAAAACGAACCATAGAGCAAAACCGACCTGAGAAAGGTCGGTTGCCGGTTAATTGCTCCATTTACTAATTTTTCTCGCCGCTTCTTCCACCCTGTAGAAATTTATGCCTGCAACGGTTTGCAGATGATTTCTTTAATGTAAGTATCAAACAGGTTTTGGGCATGAGCCGGCCGAATGATGACCGCAGTGTCCGCCCCCTTGCCACTTCCGGCAACAGCAACGATGTCTTTGCCATAGGGTATCAATCCGCCATCGAGCGCCATGATCGAAATTTCCACGCAAACCTTGGCGCCTTGCCCTAACATCCGCAGGCTGTGCGCGACAATTTCGACCGGATAAGCGCCACTAAAGCGACGGCTGATCGCACGCTCCGCGCCCGATAATACATGGGCAGTTGTGTAAACCTCAATCCCCACATTCTTAAGCCGGCCGCGCGCTTCCTTAGCCATTTCATTGACGCCCGGTTCAGAAGTTCCATACGCATGAGAAACACAAACAACCTGTAGTCCCTCTGCCTTTTCCGCTAATTTCAGTGCAGTTTCGCCGCTCGTCGAGGCAACAACAAGGTATGAAATCCCTTTTTCTTTGGCTGTCTTTATTGCAACTGCAATCGTAGCATCCGTATTTTGCGGGCCGGATTCTTCCCAATACACAATCAATCACACTCCCATTCTATGTTTAGAAAGATTATTGTTTAAAAAACCGGATGATCAACAACAATACAATCGCCCCAATCGTCGCCATAACAATCTTGCCGATTGTGCCATGCGCGGTCAAACCCAAAAAACCAAACAAATATCCGCCAAGAAATGAACCGATGACACCAACGACCAGGTCGCCAAAAAGGCCAAACCCCGAACCTTTCAGCACATGTCCAGCCAACCAGCCGGCGATAATACCAATAACAAGAAACCAAATCATTCGCGTTCCCTCCTCTTGGTCTCAACTTGTCCTTTCAAATAGAAAGATGGCAGAAACAGAATGTTTTGTGTGAATTAAAAACAAATCATGAAAAGAAAAAGGCAGGAAGTCTCTTTTGCGAAAAAACTTCATGCCCTTTCAGTTAAATCAATCCGTATGCCTGCATCTCTTTGCGAAGAAGTGCGAGGTTACCCTCAGAAAGTTCCGTAAGCGGCAGCCTGCATGGACCCGCGTTGAAACCCATAAGGTTCACAGCAGTCTTGACCGGGATCGGGTTGACTTCGGTAAACAAAGCCTTTATGAGATCAAGGGTCTGCAATTGCATTTTAATCGCGCCGTTTATGTCCCCTTGGAAAAAGTTCATCACCATATCATGCGTATCTCGCGGGATAATATTGGCCAAAACAGAAATGACACCTTTGCCGCCGAGCGACAGTACCGGTAAAACCACGGGATCATCACCGGAGTACACGGAAAAATCCGGGCCGCACAAATTGACTATATCGCCAACCTGCCCGAGATTACACTCTTTAATCGCAATAATGTTATCGATTTCCGATAACAGCTTGACCGTCTCCGGATTTATATTCATATTGGTCCTGCTCGGCACGTTATATAAAATCATCGGGACTTTGACGCTATCGGCGATCAGCTTGAAATGCTGATACAAGCCCTTTTGCGTGGCTTTATTATAGTAGGGGGTAACGGATAATATCCCGTCAACACCGACCGCTTCCGCTTCTTTCGACAGTTCGACTGCATGCCGGGTATCATTGCTGCCGGTGCCGCCAATAACCGGTACCCGCTTATTTACGGCATCAACTGCAAACTTAATGACTTCAATATGTTCTTTATCCGGCATCGTAGAAGCTTCGCCGGTCGTACCGCAAACAACAATTGCATCGATCCCGTTTTCAATTTGGAACTCAATAAATTCCGCTAACGCCGGATAATTAACCCCTTCTTCTGTAAAGGGAGTTACAATCGCTGTTGCTGAACCGATAAAGAGTGGTTCTCTCATAAATTACACCGCCTTTTGAAATTTGTCCTATGGACATAGCTATGATATTCTTTATTTTCCTCTTTCAATGAATACTTCCTGCTTTTCTAAGAAATATTCTTCCACCTCCGGTTTCCCCGTGCTAAAACATACCAGCACAACAGCATTCCCAGCTTCATGACAGGGCGTTATGCCCATCTTTGTTTATCCCGCAATAGATCAAAACCTAAAACACACAAGTATTCTTCGCCGTTTCCGGCCTTCTTTCCTTCGCCAATAACCAAGTTGCAGCAATATAACGATAAAAATATGAACCCTATTACCGAAAAATATACATTTCAGGCAATAGGGTTGTTTGTTTTCTACAAGCAGTTGCTGATACAACAGATAACCATGCAGTTCAAACGCCATCGGGAATTTTATCCTCCATCAGATGACGCAGATTAATCGTTTCACCGTCGACCACAAAGGTGCCGTCACCATTGGCATGGAATGTACGCCGTTCCTTCCGGTCATTGTCAATCCATGCCCGGACGCCCCGCAGCAAAAAGATACCCGGATCCTCCAGATAATTGGTTACTTGACATTCCAGGCAGGCGAGGCACTCCGCAACCAATGGCGCACCCACTACACTTGCCGGCAATGGCGTTAGTTCAAATGCCGTAAATTTATCAACACTGGTGCCGGAACAATCACCAATACGGACCACTTTTTCTGCAATATCAATGGTCGGAACTGCCAACACACATTCTTTTTTCTGCACCAACGCATTGAACGAGTAGTTCCACGGACCAGTGGTAAGGGCAATACACGGAGTAAAATCTGTCACCATGTGCCAGGAAATCGTCATAAGGTTATTTTTCCGCCCGTCGTTTGTTGTGACCAGAATAACCGGTCCTGGCTCAAACAGCATAAATGCTTTGGGGAGCGGTAATTCCATGAAAGCCATACTGATCAACCGTCCTTTCACTTCATTATTTTCCTGCCATTTATTCTAAACATTTACTTAAAGTCAAATTCTGTGTACCATTCGCAAAGTATTGTGTTAAGATTAAACCAATGTTATTACAACCATGAGGTGCAAAATGATTTCGGATTGGATCAATAAAATACACAATATCGATTGCATAACCGGCATGAAAAAACTTCCAGACCATTCCATCGATTTAATCATTGCTGATCCTCCCTACAACCTCTCTAAAGGAGCAGCTTGGAAATGGGATAACAGCGTGAAACTTGATGGCATGGGTGGTAATTGGAATAAAGTGATGGAAAATTGGGATGACGTGGACTTTGAGCAATATTGGGAATTCACGATATCATGGCTAACCCAGGCGAAACGGATTTTAAAGACTAGTGGTTCCATGTGGATCTTCGGAACCTATCACAATATTGGGATCATTAATGTTATTTGCCAAAAGTTAGGAATCGAGATAATCAACGAAGTCATTTGGTATAAACGCAATGCCTTTCCTAATCTATCCGGCCGCCGCTTCACCGCCAGCCATGAAACGATTTTATGGTGTCATGCCGGCGGTAAAAAAAGAGAATATTTCTTTAATTATGAGTATACCAAAAATACTTCCTTTCCTGAAGATAACTTAAAAATTATCGAAAAACAGATGCGTACGGTCTGGGATATTCCGAATAACAAAGAAAAAAAGGAATCAGCCTTTGGCAAGCATCCAACACAAAAACCGCTCCGCGTCCTGCGGAGAATGATTCTGTCGGCAAGCAAACAAGGAGATATATGCTTAACCCCTTTTAGCGGCGTTGGCAGTGAATGCGCGGCGGCGAAAGAAGCAGGCAGAAATTATATAGGCTTTGAAATAGACAAGTCTTATTACGATATCTCTGTCCAGCGTCTGGACCATGTCGTTTTCGGTTCAAGAATTGAGCAAATATGATCCAATAACGAATAAAAATAAGCTGATACTACATATTTTTTTGCAAATAATAGCGCCGCGAGGGAACAAAATGAACAAACAAACAAAAATACGGCCGGTAATTAAATGGAGCGGCAGCAAGCGCAGCCAAGCAGCAGAAATAGTTAAACGGTTACCTTCCTTCCAAAAATATTATGAACCGTTTATTGGCGGAGCTTCTGTTGCCTTCATGGTTAATCCCCACAGCGGGATCTGTGGGGATATCTGTATGCCATTAATTAATTTATGGAATATCATTAAATCGGAACCAGAAAGCCTATTCCACTCCTATAATGAAGCATGGGACCGGCTGCAAAGAGACGGTTATCCAGTCTATTATGAAATACGGGATCATTTTAACCAAACGCAATCTCCCTATGATTTGTTTTTTTTGTCGCGGACATGCGTCAATGGGTTGATCCGCTTTAACAAAAATGGTGAATTCAACAATTCTTTACACCACACAAGAAAAGGCATTCATCCACTTACCCTCAACAAGATCCTGTTAGACTGGTCTGCAAGAATTAAAAATATTGAATTTAGAGCCGGCGATTATCGGGATACCACAACGGATATGACAAAACAGGATTTTATTTATCTGGATCCACCCTATTTCAATACAAAAGGCCGCTACTATGGCACAATTGACTACGAAGAATTTTTAAGTTATTTGGAATCCCTGAATTCTAAGGGCATTAAATTCGCTCTTTCTTTTGATGGCATACGGGACGAAATTGATTATACGATCGAATTACCCAAAGATCTTTACAAACGGCATATCATGCTCGAAGCAGGAAACTCCAGTTTTAAAAAAGTGATGGATAAACGCACGGAAAAAGTTTGC
>CAYUNV010000002.1:34264-47546 GCA_964446265.1 uncultured Negativicutes bacterium
CTGGTAGAAGGCGTGTCATAGAGTGTGTCAGGGGACGGGGTTGTTGACACACCCCCTTGATGTGTCAACAACCCCGTCCCCTGACACACCCACCTGGCACAATGGATAATAGAAATAAAAAAAGGGGGCACCCCCTTTTTTTTATTTCTATGCGCTTACTGTTTTTGTTCGATTTCCGTAACACATTCGTTTTTGATCTTACCAACCAGGAATTGCAAGGCATCGACAACATGCGGCCGGATATCGCCGCCAATCAATACATACATGATGTCATCGCCTAGCTCCAACTGCCCTTCATTCAACCAAACCTTAACATAATAAATGCCATCCAGTTTATAGGTCTCAGCAATCACTGCCTCAACTTTTGCCGCATCATAGCCAAATTCCATTCCTTTTACCCGTGAGCCGTCATCAAGTCCTTGCCGGACCTGAGCTTTAGGCGTTTGACGAACAACGCCATTATGGGTCAAAAACATCCCGACTTTCAAAGCCGCTGGATCGGCTTTTGCTTCTTTTAGCCATTCATCCATAGATGGTGGTGCTTTTTTTACTTTCCCATTTGTCATAAATAACACGCTCCTCAACTATTAGAATATTTATTGGTATAGCATATCTAACGGTACTATAGGAAAGATTAGTTCTCCGTTCAATGGTCCTTGTCCAAAAATACCCTGAAATGACATAACATGTACATTATACCATAGATCACACCGTAACAGAAAATATACCTTCCGGCTAAAGAAAATTATCGGTCCCTGACTTAATATGTCATATGGATAGAAACTTAGTTACCCCTCGCCCACCGAATTTGTGATGATAACAGAAGCATTATCGTTATACGGATTGTTTCGAAGTGCCAAAGAAAATAAATACGGATATTCCTTTTTCAAGTGCAACAAATAAGCAAGCCATTCCTGCCCAAGTAATTTATATACCCGTGCAAGGTCGACGCTAAGATGGTCATAATCGGCCTTCGGTAAATCCTTCATAACGCTTCTGTATTCCAATTCTTCTGTTAAATGAAACACAGCCTGCATTAGCTCGGTGAAGGTATCATGTTCCAGAAGATTCGGATTGGCTAAAAGCGCTACCATGGTTTGGCGCTTACAGGATAAAAATTCTTTCAAATCTTCCAAATCACCCTGTCTGGAATCAACATGAAAAACATGCTTTTTTATTTCTGCTCCGACCTGGCGAAATTGATTTTCGCTCCAGCCCGTTTGAGCAAGCAATGCTTCTTTCAAAACATTCGGCTGTTGATCAAAAACAAAACATTTCTTGGTTAATTTCAGTCCCACTTCACTAAAAAACACTCCCACCAACATATTCATTTTTCGTAACAATACTCTTTTTTCCCTGATTTCCATCATTCGATTGATCAGCAATGTAACCAGCAGCACCGTAATAGGAATAAAAGCCAAATCCTGCATAAAGTAAAACATTGTATCATGAATATTATTAAAGATGATAATCTGCAACCCATAAACCAGCACCGACATCAGCACCAAACTCATTCCAAACCAAAATTGCCACGCCATAAACAACCACCATCCAATAGTATTTTTTATCCATGATATCATCAGAAGGACGGGGTTATTGACAACTGTGTCAATAACCCCGTCCCCTCGACACACCTGTTTCTTTGATTATCCCTTCCCGATATGCTTCCAATAATGCCTGTAACTGATTGATCTTTTGCCGAATGCTCTTCCCTTGATCGGTATGGCAAACACACATACGTACAGGATGATTTTCGATAATCTCTGTTTCCGAGTCAATATCAAGTTCCTCGGACACTGCTTTTTGTGCAGATTCAAAGGGTTGGTGAGCGGCCAGCAACCAGCCGAGGGAATTCGAAATCAAAGTATATCCCGCAATCCCTGTTTCTTTTTGATAGGCCCGGGAAAAACCGCCATCAATCACGATCAGTTTTCCGTTAGCCTTGACGGGCCGCTCCCCTTTCACTACTTTTACCGGCACATGGCCGTTAATAATGTGGCCGGTTTCGCCATCCAAGCCAAACTCGTCAAGAATTTTACGGGCTGTTTCTTCTTTATCCCGCAAATCATAATACGAATTTCGTTTTTCTTTATGAGTAACGGGATCAGCTAAGAAATACCGCTCAAACGTTGCCATTTTCTCTTTGCCGAACAATGGCGATTCAGGTGCACACCATAAAAACCACATCGCATCCATCCCGTACTGTTTCTGGTCTGGATTGTCAGTTGCATAATACCCTTGCCGAGCCAAGCGATCGACCCGGTCCAAAAAAGCCTTTCCAGTAAAGGCCTGCCCATCGACGTTGAAGGACCGGAAAGATCCATCCTCATTCATCGCTACACAGCCATGGTATAGCAGGTTACCATCATGAATACGATAAATACTGCCCTTGGAATAGAGAAAACGGACATGCTGCTGCAGCTTTTTACTATGGATGAACGAATGGTTCAATTTCGCCACCACGTTTTTTTCTTCCGGTGTAAGAACATCAGGCTGCGCCGGGTCGATGGTCGGAAAGTTCCCATCTAATAACGGATATGTTATCCCATCCAAGGTGATTGTGCCTTGTTCATAGTTGATGTGCTCCAGCAACAGCCGGTCATTCATTTGATAGTGGGGACGACGCTTGATCAATTGTTCTTCCAGCTTAAATTGAATGATCGCAATTGCTTTCTGCATCTGCGCCATCATCTGGATTTCTTTCTTGGTAAACCCGCCATCCTTAGGGATCTTGGGAATAAATTGTTCACAAGGGTCTTTCGCATAGGTCTCAAGAGCAAAAGAAGCTAACGGCAACAGGCTGATACCATAAGCATTGCTCAAAGTTTCCATGTTCCCATAACGCAAACAGGCTCTGACGACATTAGCAATACAAGCATCACTGCCTGCTGCCGCTCCCATCCATAGTATGTCGTGATTTCCCCACTGAATATCCACTTGATGAAAATCCATCAGCATATCCAAAATAACATGCGCGCCAGGCCCCCGGTCGTAAATATCGCCAATCACATGCAAGCGGGCTATGGCTAATCGCTGGATCAACTCTGCCAGATAAATGATGAACGTCCTGACACTGCCGGTTAGAACGATCGAATCTACCAGTTCGTGATAATAACCCGTCTTGTTTTCGATTCTTTCCTGTTCATCCAACAACTCTTCAATGATCGGAGCTGCTTGGTCCGGCAAAAACCGTCGAACCGTTTCACGACGGTATTTCGATGTCAGGACACGGCAAAGCCGGATAAGGCGTACCAGCGTTAAACGGCCCCATTCTTCCGGATCAGATACAGATTGCAGCATCAACGTTGATTTTTCTTCCGGATAATAGATTAACGTGGCCAGATTTCGCCGCTCATTTTGCGACAATATATTGGCAAATAATTCTTCAATTTTTCGCCAAATAGATCCCGCTCCATTGCGGATCACATGCGAAAATGCTTCATGCTCTCCATGCACATCGGATAAAAAATGTTCGGTCCCCTTGGGAAGCTGGAGCAGTGCTGACAGTTTTATAATTTCATTAGAAGCAACCTGTATTGATGGGTATTGTTCCGCCAGAAGGCTAAGGTAGCGGATTTGCTCTTCTCGCACAACAGCCCCTCCTTTCCTGCATAACAAGTTAATATTAATTCATCATAGATGTCAGGGATCGGCTAATAAATTCTCATTGCTAGTTAGTACTTTATAGCACTCAGTTGCACTTTGCCTCCCTTTTTTGTATGATATAAGCATTATAACACCTCATGGCAAAGCATGTTCAAGTACAGGACACGCAAAAAACGAAGTAAGGAGATTTGCTGAATGGTGGATAAAATCAAAGATACTTTGAATAAACAAGACATACTAAATGCAATCGGCCAAAAACTGCTAGGGTTATTCGGTGTAAGCATCGGCCACGCCAATAAAAAACAGCTCTACAAAGCTATTTCGTTGGTCGTCCGCGACCAAATCATGAAAAAGTGGGCCGAATCGGAAGAAAAAATTCACCAAACCAACGGAAAAAAACTGTATTATATGTCGATGGAGTTTTTGGTTGGCAGAGCATTAAGCAATAATTTAGCCAATATGGCAATGGATAAAACGCTGGAAGAAGTCTGCAAAGAATTGGATATCAATCTACAAGAAATTAAGGAAGTGGAGCTTGATCCCGGCCTGGGAAATGGCGGTCTGGGGAGACTTGCCGCCTGCTTTCTTGATTCGTTAGCAACCCTGGGGCTGGAAGGTCATGGCTGCGGCATCCGCTATGAATACGGCTTATTCAAGCAAAAGATTGTTGATGGCTACCAGGTAGAAGTGTGTGATGCCTGGTTGGAAGATGGGCATGTATGGGAAATAGAAATACCGGAAGAAGCTGAAACCGTCCGCTTTGGCGGCACGGTAAAGCGCTGGGACGACAATGGAACACCCCGCTTCATCCATGAAGACTATCAGACCGTCAAAGCAGTTCCTTATGATGTGCCGATTGTCGGTAATAAATCACCAATAATCAATTCACTGCGGCTGTGGGGCGCGCGGTCAACCCAACATCTTGATATGCACTTGTTCAATCGGGGCGAATATACCCGGGCTTTGGCGGAGAACAATCTGGTCGAGGTCATTTCTCAGGTATTATATCCGGAAGACTCCCACGAACAGGGCAAAGTACTGCGCTTGAAACAACAGTATTTCTTTGTTTCGGCCGGAATCCAGTCTATGATCAGGTAATTGAAACGAAACGGCAATCCTTTATCGGCATTCGCCGACAAGATTGTAATCCATATCAATGACACCCACCCCTCCATGGCAATCCCTGAATTAATGCGGATTTTCCTGGAAGAAGGAATGACTTGGGATGAGGCGTGGAATATTGTAACGCGGACTTTTGCCTACACAAACCATACCATCATGCATGAAGCGCTGGAAAAATGGCCGGTAGCCTTATTCAAACGGGTTTTACCGCAAATCTATTGCATCGTGGAAGAAATCAACGAACGTTTTTGCCGTTCGCTGTGGAAACTGTATCCGGAAGATTGGCACCGAATATCTGAAATGGCGATCATTGCTTATGGCGAAGTCCGAATGGCACACCTGGCAATTGTCGGCTCGTTTAGCGTGAACGGAGTTTCAGCCCTGCACACGGAAATTTTACAGAACCACGTTTTCGATAAATTCCATGCTATATTTCCAGGGCGGTTCCGGTCTATTACCAACGGAGTTTCCCATCGCCGGTTCCTTTGCATTGCAAATCCAGAGCTCAGTGAATTGCTTACCACCCACATCGGCTCGCAGTGGATCACACAGCCTCTCTTATTAAAAGAATTTTCCCAGACTGCCAGCAGCGGGGAAGTGCAAAAAGCACTGCAAGCTATTCGTCGCAAAAAGAAAGAACAGTTGGCCGCCTATATTCAAAAACACAACAATATCACCGTCGATGTCAACTCGATTTTTGACGTGCAAGTGAAACGGTTGCATGAATATAAGCGACAACTGCTTAACATTCTGCATATCATGCATTTATATAACCAACTGCGTGATAATCCGGAGTACGAGATGCATCCCAGAACCTTCATTTTTTCGGCCAAAGCAGCGGCGGCGTATCACATGGCCAAACTGGTCATAAAGCTAATCAACGCCGTTGGTGACAAGATCAATAACGATCCGATAGTTGCCAATAAATTAAAAGTAGTATTTCTTGCCAACTACCGGGTATCATTAGCCGAGCTGATTGTACCGGCAACCGATGTCAGTGAACAAATCTCCACAGCCGGCAAGGAAGCCTCAGGTACGGGGAATATGAAGTTCATGTTTAACGGCGCGCTGACCGTCGGCACCCTGGATGGGGCCAATGTCGAAATGAGCCAGGCGGTCGGCCGTGATAATATCTATATATTTGGCCTAACTGCAGAAGAAGTCAACGATATTTACCAACACGGCGACCATCGACCCTGGACCCTGGCCGAAACAGACCCCTGCCTGAAGCGCGTGCTGGACCAACTAATCGACGGAACCTATTCAGAAAACCACAACCTGTTCCGCCCCATATACGACAGCTTGTTATACGGCAATGGTTCGATGGCAGACCCTTATATGGTCCTCAAGGATTTTGACGCATACCGCCGCATCCATCAACAAGTAGATAAGGATTACCAGAACCCGGAACTTTGGTGGTCCAGGGCAATTGCCAATATTTCCGCTGCCGGCATATTTTCCAGCGATCGTACCATCGATGAATATAATGAACAGATCTGGAAATTACCCCAGCATGATGCGGAACAATAACGTCAACTTATACAAACTGGCACCATTTGAAAAATGGTGCCAGTTTTAGTTTGACTGAAAACAGCAACAAAATCCGCCGGCCTCAAAATATTACAGTTCGTCTTTTTCTAACCGCTGATATAAACCTATATATTGTTTCGCCGAGTGCTGCCAGCTATAATCGCTGGACATCGCATTCCTCACCACCTTTTGCCACATCGGTTTGTCATGGTAGATTCGCACGGCCCGCTTTATAGCATACAGCATATCATGGGCATTATAATGGCTGAAGGAAAATCCATTGCCCTCCCCAGTATATTGATTAAAGGACCGGACTGTGTCCTTTAGGCCGCCTGTCTCTCTAACGATAGGCACCGTTCCATAACGCAAAGCGATCAATTGCCCGATGCCGCAAGGTTCGTACAGGGATGGCATCAGAAACATATCGGACCCGGCATAAATCTGATGGGCCAGTTTGTCATCGAAAAAAATATTTGCCGATAATTTAGTGGGATATTTCCAGGAAGCATACTGAAATAAGCTTTCATACTGCACTTCCCCTGTTCCTAACACCACAAACTGAACATCTTCGTAAGCCAACAGTTCATCCAGCACGTGAGCGATAAGATCCAGGCCTTTTGGTCCCACTAGGCGGGACACTATGGCAATCATCGGCGTAGCGCGCTTAGCAGGCAGATCCAACAATTCTTGAAGCCGCAGCTTGTTTTCCTCTTTCTTATCAATGGTATCCAGATCATAGTTGACAAAGATCTGCGGATCGGCAGCAGGATCATAGACTTCATAATCTATACCGTTGATGATCCCTTCCAAATCGAATTGCCGTTCCCGCAATAATCCATCCAATTGTTCTCCAAAAAAAGGATATTGTATTTCCCGGGCATAAGTCTCGCTGACAGTAGATATAAGGTCAGCGGCGACAATACCCCCTTTCATATAATTAACCTGATCATAAAATTCCAGGAACTTCACCGTAAAATGTTGCCAGCCTAGTCCCAAAACATCCGTCAAAACCGTTTTCGGGAAAACCCCTTGATAACGCAGATTGTGAATGGTAAAGAGAGTACGAATGGGCCTGTACTTAGGCAGTCGTTTATAAAAAGTTTGCAAAAACACATTCACCAATGCAGTATGCCAATCATGACAATGCAGGACTTGCGGAAAAAAGTCAATGACCGGCAATATTTCCAGTACCGCACGGCAGAAAAACGCGAAACGTTCTCCATCATCCCAATGACCATATAATCCGTCGCGGCCAAAATATTCTTCGTTATCGATGAAGTAGTATGTAATATTTTCATGCTGCAAGCGGTAAATACCGCAATATTTCTTTCGCCAACTTACCGGCACCATGATGGAACCTACGAAATCCATGGCTGCAGTAAACCGCGCAGGAATATTCTTGTACTTTGGCAAAACCACGCGTACATCCATTCCATAACGGTTAAGTTCCTTCGGCAAAGAACCGGCCACATCAGCCAAACCGCCGGTTTTAACAAACGGTACCGCTTCCGCGGCCACAAATAAAACCTTTGTCATTTATATCACCTGTCCTTTCAGGTCTCTACCACATGCTGTGCAAAATTTACTTGATTTTTTTCAATACAATTGCCGTACGGCTTGGGGAATATATCGTGATACCGGCAAAATCAGGAAATCTGGAAAGTTTGCCCGCTTCATAGATTATCTGGTGGGAAATACGCCGATATCCGCCAAACCTTTCTTCATCCGTATCCAACACAACTTGAAAACTGGCAGTTTCATGGACGGGAAGTTCGAATCCGCTATACGAATTTATCGGATGGAAATTGAAAAGGAATATATACTCCTTCTTTCGGAACGCAATGATCTTTTTATCCTGATCGATCCAGAGAGCCTGCGGCACTCCGTCCCCCATCAACCCCGCTTCCGAAATGAAGTGAAGCATAGAACCGTCAAAGCGGTTCAGGTCTCCATACCGCAATAACGGGTTATCGGGCAGGCTCCATTGTCTTCGGCAATGTTTAAAGCTCCACCCATTGCCTTCACGCGGAAAATCAATCCACTCCGGGTGGCCAAACTCATTGCCCATAAAGTTCAGATACCCTTCGCTCCCTAAAGAAATGGTGATAAACCGGATCATTTTGTGCAAGGCAACCGCACGATCAATGATCATGTTTTCACTGCTCTTATCCATGTGCCAGTACATTTCCTTGTCGGCCATCCAAAAAATAAGCGTTTTATCACCCACCAACGCCTGATCATGCGATTCCGCATAGCCGATGCGCTTTTCACCCGGGCGGCTAGTGGTTAATTCGTGCCAGAGCCGGTTCATGTCCCAGTCTTCGTCACGGAGCTTCATGGTCTTAATCCAGAAGTCCGGCATCCCCATCGCCAGGCGGTAATCAAAGCCGATCCCGCCATCCGCTATCGGAAGGCACATGCCAGGCATGCCGCTCATGTCTTCCGCAATGGAAATTGCATCCGGGCGAATTTCCTTGATCAGGTCATTGGCAAACTGAAGATAGGTAACGGCTTCGAGGTCCGTATTCAGGCTGAAGTATTTGCCGTATTCGTCAAACGCGGTCCCAATGCCATGATCGTGATAAATCATGGATGTCACGCCGTCGAAGCGAAAGCCGTCAAAATGATATTCCTCCATCCAGAATTTTATATTCGACAGCAAAAAATGAACCACGTCATGTTTCCCGTAGTTAAACAGCTTTGAATCCCAAGCACTGTGTTCACCACGGCCGTTGGCATGAAAAAATTGATAGGCTGTACCGTCAAATTCGTTGATACCTTCGGCAATATTTTTAACCGCATGAGAGTGGACAATATCCATCAGCACGGCGAGACCCATGCTATGCGCTCTATCAATAAGGGATTTTAGCTCATCCGGTGTGCCAAACCACGAAGAGGCTGCAAAATAATTAGACACATGGTAACCGAAGGAAGCATAATACGGGTGCTCCATAATTGCCATAATTTGGACCGTATTATAGCCTAACGCCTTTACTCTGGGCAAAATATTCGCCGCAAATTCCGTATAGGTTCCAATAGCTTCTTTTTCTTGCGCCATACCGATATGGGCTTCATAGATAAGCCGAGGACGGTTATTGTCCACACAAAATGTTTCGTCGGTCCATTTATACGGCTCTGCCGGATTCCAAATCTGCCCGCTGAAGTCATGCGTGTTTGGATCTTGGACAACCCGTCTGATATAGAGGGGAATCCGGTCGCGGTCAGCTCCCATCGACCTTACCCGAACTTTAACACGGGATTTATGAATGAGAGTATCTTTTCCGGGTAAAAAGAGTTCCCATATCCCGCCTTCTTTCTTGACCAGCGGATGGGAGTCAGGATTCCAATGATTGAAATCCCCTACCAAAAACAGTGCCTCGGCGGCCGGAGCCCATTCACGGTAATACCAGCCATTTTCAACCTGGTGAAATCCGAAAAATTTGTGGCCATTGGCAAAATCCCTGAAATCGCCATTTTCGCCAAGAAGGACTTTTTTTTCATCCCTGTATCGTTTCATTCGCAACAGCAAATCTTTCTCATACGGCCGCAGCCAAGGGTCGATGGTCAATATTTTAAGGTCAGCATTATCGGTTGGCACAGCTGAGAAAATCTTTTTTTCCTTCATGACACACATCCTCTAACCAGCAATCATTTCTTGGCAATGAAGCATTATAACCAAGACCTGCCTAAATTTGGCAAGCCTTGGTTACTACTACGATCCCCGAATCAGTAACAGTAAATCCTCTGCGCCGATCCTCTTCGTGATCGTATCCAATTTCCATTCCTTCTTTAATCTTAATATTTTCGCTGATAATCGCTTTTTTAATTTTAGCGTGTCGGCCGATTTCCACATTTTCCAATAGTATCGAATCCTCAACAACACTGAAGCTATTGATTTTGCAGCGCGGACCGATAATCGACCGGCGTACCGTTCCGCCGCTGGTAATGCAGCCCCCGCAAACGTAAGAATTGATGTTCACCCCACGGCGGCCTTCCTCGTCAAACAGAGTTTTTGCCGGCGGCAAATTTCCTTGTTTCGTCAAAATCGGCCATTTGTAATTGTAAAGGTTCAATTGAGGAACGATATTCACTAAATCCATGTTGGCATCGTAATAGGAATCGATCGTTCCGACATCTTTCCAATACCCTCGTTCCTCCGCCCGCGTACCAGCAATGATGTTATCAGAAAAATTATAGGCAAAAATTCGTTCTCCGCGTTCGATCATTAAAGGGACAATATGTTTGCCGAAATCAAGATCATCGTGATATTTTTTGCCTTCCTTGAGTATTTCGATCAATTTTCTAGTGGAAAAAACATAATTCCCCATGGATGCTAGGCAGACATCCTCACGATCCGGTATCGTCTCCGGATTGGCCGGTTTTTCCGTAAAATCAGTCACCCTATAGTCTTCGTCGACGGAAAAAATTCCGAACCGTTTAGCTTCTTCCACCGGCACCTGCAAACCGGCCAAGGTCATATCGGCTTTATTCCATACATGGTACGACAACATCTGGCTGATATCCATTTTATAAATATGATCTCCGCCGAATATCGCTACGTAGTCGGCGTCGGAGTTTTCAATAAACTGTATGAACTGATAAATTGCATCCGCGGTGCCTTTGAACCATTCTTCCCGGTCACTAGTGGTCTCCGGTGAAATCGTGTCGAAAAAGTCACCGAGGCCGGCCCAGCCGGACCAGGACTCCTTGATATGCTTATTTAGCGCATAAGCGTGGTACTGGGTCAGGACATAGACCTTTTTGATACCTGAATTGAACAGGTTGCTAAGCACAAAGTCAATGATTTTATATTTGCCCCCAAAGGGAAGATAGGGCTTGGGAATATGTTCCGTAAGCGGACTAAGCCGTTCTCCCTTACCTCCGGCTAAAACCATTGCAATCGTGTTGCGCGCTGCATTGCCAACAAAAAGCATTGCTCTCACTCCTCGTCAATTATGTATGGGAAATAACAGCCTATTTCCATACCATCAAACAAATCCTTATGTTCAAAGATACTACCCAATCCTCCTCATCTATCGAAGAATGAAAAAATGTCAGAGCATATCCGGAGAAGTCCGGTATGGTCTGACAAACACGGGTCCAGTATCCGGACTTCTAAAGCCGCATCTTTGCGCCTTGCTTTTTGGTCGGTTGGCCGATACTGCAACATTCCACTATAAACAACTTTACCTAGTTGTTGCTATATTTTCTGCATCCAAATTATTTTTCCTGCTTGGTTTTAAATCGGTACAGTCAACTACGGATCTATCGCCATCTTCCTGTTAGCAGCGAACCCTGCGTCAACGAAGCAAATTATTGTTGCACCGACACAGGAACAAATCGGAAACTGTCGACATCCACTAACCCCATATCGGTCAGTTTTAACGACGGGATCACCGGCAAGCTCAAAAAGCTCAGTGTCATAAACGGATCATACTCCGGCTTAACACCCAATCCTCTGGCTGCCTTGTGAAGCTTGGCCAACGTTTCCTGAACCCAGCCAATATCCCGATCCGCCATCAAACCTGCTATCGGCAGCGGAAGGGAGCCTAACACTTCCCCTTTATTGACAATGACAATTCCGCCCTGCATTGTTTCAATTTCTTTAACAGCCAATACCATGTCGTCATCATTAGCACCCACAACAACAATATTATGTGAATCGTGCGCCACCGTAGAAGCGATGGCGCCGCTGGATAACCCTAAGCCTTTCACCAGGCCAACACCGACATTTCCACTGCCGTGGTGTCTCTCAATAACAGCCAGCTTCAAAACATCATCGGCCGCGCTCGCAATATACTCGCCATTTCGCACAGGAACAGGCAACTCCAAGGATCGGGTTACCAATTCTTGCGGTATCAAGCCAATCACCCGTGCAATGGGTGTTTCCGCTTTTATTCTTAACCTTTCTTTAGTTACTGAACCCAACCGCAGTGAATTTCTCACTGCTTTGTCATCCACAGGAACATTCGCAAACAACGGTTTCCCGTCTTCAGCAACTAACTCGCCATCTTTGAAAACCATTGTCGGCTTCCAATTTTCCAAATTATCAAACACCAGCAAGTCCGCTCTATAACCAGGAGCAATCGCGCCCAAATCCTGTATTCCCAAGTATTGCGCTGCGTTAATCGTTGCCATTTGCAATACCCATGCTATATCGGTTCCGGCCGCTATAGCCAATTTGACGAGATGGTTGATATGCCCCTGTTCGATCAGGTCGTGCGGATGGCGGTCATCGGTAGCAAACATACAGCGCCGAACCGTATGCTTGTCAACAACCGGCAACAGGTTTTCCAGGTTTTTCGCAGCAGACCCCTCCCGCAGCATCAACCATACCCCCTGCGCAAGACGTTCTTGGGCTTCAGCAACGGTGGTACATTCATGGTCCGAACGAATGCCGGCGACAATATAGGCCGTCAATTCCTTGCCGCTAAGTCCCGGCGCATGGCCGTCAATCGGTCGGCCTGAAAATAAAGCGATTTTTTCCATCACTTCTGGCTGGTTGTGCAGGACCCCCGGATAATTCATCATTTCCCCTAAGCCAAGAACCATCGGGTGGTTTATGAATTCCCGTAACTCCTGTGCCGTCAGCTTCGCGCCGGAATTCTCTAAATCGGTTGCCGGCACGCAGGATTGGAGCATAAAATACACATTCAGCGGCAGTTGTTCGGTGGCCCGCAGCATATATCGGATTCCTTCAACTCCGGCCACATTCGCAATTTCATGCGGGTCGGCAATCACAGTTGTTGTACCGCAGGGAATGACAGCAGAAGCAAATTGGGAAGGACTCACCATCGAGCTTTCGATATGCACATGTCCGTCAATAAAGCCCGGCGTCATAAACTTTCCTGATAAATCGACCTCTTTTTTGCCACTGTAGCTTCCAATTCCCGCAATACGGCCATCAAACACGGCTACATCGCCTACCGCAAAGGCTCCCGTAAACACATTGAATACCTTCGCATTTTTCAATACCAAATCAGCCGGACAGCTCCCCAAGGCAATATCGATTATGCCATTCATC
>CAYUNV010000003.1:0-3530 GCA_964446265.1 uncultured Negativicutes bacterium
TTGGTAAGGAATTTTCAGCAGAGCTTTTTATACTTTATTAGAAAAAATATAATTTTAGAAACAGTAGCGATGACTGGGAGCGGAATATCTGTATAACCCGTTGCAGAGAGCCGGTGGTTGGTGTGAACCGGTACGGTACAGTTATTTTAAATCACCTAGGAGCTCTTTGCTGAAACAAGTACAAGCGAAATTTGTTTTGTACATGTGTGTAAGTTAAAGCGTGAACCCTGCGTTAAAGGGGAGCCGGTGATGGCCGGTGGAAAGAGTAAAATTGCAGGGTGGTACCGCGGATATGAATCCGCCCCTGTCATGCGTTATTTGGCGCATGACAGGGGCGGTTTTTATATTTCTATAGCAAAAATATGATGGCAAAAATAAAGGAGGGTTTCAGATGAAAAATACTGTTCAGATTTTACTGGAAAACCGGGAGGATGGACTAGGCCGGCTCATTGGTGTTTTTCGTCGCCGGGGATACCAAATTGAGAATTTATCGATGACCGTAGACCATGAGGAATTGACGAGAATCATAGTAGGCCTTTCTTGCAGTCCGCTTGCATTACAGCAATTAGTGCAATATATCGGCAAATTAGTCGATGTAGTGGCGGTAGAAGTAGTGGATGACCATACTGGGCCTGCAGAAACATATATGCCTGTGCATCAGAGTGCGTAATCATCAAAACAACTAGGGGGATTTTTTCCTATGAAAAAATTGTATAGTGCTCAGGATGTCAATTGGAAAGATATCAAAAATAAACTAGCGTAGGAGGTGCAGACCATGCAATTATTAGGCAGTGAAATCATTGTGAAATGTTTATTGGAACAAAATATCGATACGGTCTTCGGTTTTCCGGGCGGGGCCAATATGCCTTTGTATGATGCCTTGTATGGCGCGCCGCTTCGCCATGTTTTGACTGTTCATGAACAAGGTGCTGTACACGCAGCCGATGGTTATGCCCGGGCTTCCGGACGGGTGGGCGTTTGTTTTGCCACATCAGGACCAGGGGCAACGAACCTAGTCACGGGATTGGCCACAGCGTATATGGATTCTTCGCCGATTGTGGCGATTACGGGGCAAGTTGCAACAACACTTCTGGGAAAAGATTCCTTTCAAGAAATTGATATCGTTGGAATGACAATGCCGATTACCAAACATAATTTTTTAGTAAAAGATATTTCGTCTTTGGCGGAAACGATGCGTATGGCCTTCCGGATTGCGGCCGGTGGACGCCCTGGTCCGGTTTTAATTGATGTGCCGAAAGATATCATGTTGGCAAAAAGTGAGTTCGTATTTGTTTCTCCCCCGTCTGGGAAAATTATTACTGAGGATCATTCGAACAAATTGTCTTTCCAGCAAACAGTAAACGCCGCTGTTGCTGCGCTTGCCAACGCCAAGCGTCCGGTAATGTTGGTCGGCGGAGGAATCAAGGCGGGAGATGCGTGGAAAGAGGCGAGGGTCTTTGCTGAGACTGCCGGAATACCAGTAGTGAGCACGTTGATGGGCTTAGGGGCTTTTCCGGCCAAACAGCGTTGGTTTTTAGGCATGACTGGTATGCATGGGCATAAGGCGGCAAATTGGACGGTCAGTGAAGCGGATCTTATCCTGGCGATCGGCACGCGGTTCAGTGACCGGGTAACCAGTGATTGCAATAAGTATGCTGAGGGAAAAACAATTATCCATTTGGATGTGGATCCTTCGGAAATGAACAAAAACGTACCGGCAGAAATTATGGTGATTGGCGATTTGCGTCAATCATTGCGTTCCATGCGGGAAGCTTTTTTGCAGCAGAGGGCTGTTGATTTTTCGTCCTGGATGACGCAAATTGATGCCTGGAAGCAAGAATTCGGCATGGCATATGACGAAACGCAATTAAATGCCCCGTGGATTATGAATCATATGTCTGAAAATACAGGGGATCATTCTGTCATGTGGATTACCGATGTCGGCCAAAACCAAATGTGGGCGGCGCAACATTTGCAGATCGACGCTCCCCGCTCTTGGATTTCTTCCGGCGGTTTGGGTACGATGGGATTTGGCGTACCGGCTGCCTTAGGGGCACAGATCGCCTGTCCGGATAAGCGTGCGGTTTTAGTGGTTGGTGATGGCGGGTTTAAAATGACAGGAATGGAACTGCATACTGCTATTAATTCCCGGCTGCCGCTAGTAATAGTAATTATTAATAATCAGTCGCTAGGGATGGTTCGGCAATGGCAGCAGCTTTTTTTTCAACAACGCTATTCTGAAACTCTTTTACCTAAGTTTGATTTTATTGCTTTTTCCCATGCGTGCGGAGCTAAGGCGGCTGAAGCTAACAATCCGTCGGAGTTTGCAGCAACGTTTCAACAGGCGCTGCAATCGGAGCGTAGTTTTGTAATTGTCGCAAACATTGCGCAAAATGATCTGGTGGAACCGATGGTGACACCCGGACAATCGATTAACCAATTTGCCAGTTAGTGTTATAAAGTGTTACAACACTAATTTGTCCTTCACACAGACTGTACGGCCCCGCCTTCTTAGGTCGGGGCCGTACAGTCTGTAGCTCGAATTTATTGCATTTTTTTCTGCATGAATTCGCATGGTTATGTATCCGTTTTGCTATGTATTATTGGATTCTATTTTTCATTGACAGTGCATTTTGTTTCCTTTATACTGTAAGAAGTGCGTTAGTTAATTAAATAGTTATTTACGGACTTAGTGGACTTAATGGAACGGCATAGGCGCCCTTCTCTCTGCGTAAAAGGGGTGGGCGCTTTTTTAATTTGAATAGAGAGGTGTAAGAATTTGATCGTAATGCAAGGGGTACAAAAACATTTCGGCGCGAACCATGTTCTGAAAGACATTAATTTGACAGTCAAGGCAGGAGAAAAAGTCGTTGTAATTGGTCCGAGCGGGTCCGGAAAAAGTACGCTCATCCGTTCAATGAATCTTCTCGAAGTACCGTCGGCAGGCAAGATTGTCGTTGATGGAGTTGACTTAACGGCGCCCAACGCCGATGTGGAAAAAGTGCGGCAATCGGTTGCAATGGTTTTTCAGCAGTTCAACCTTTATCCGCATAAGACGGTTTTGGAAAATCTAACATTGGCGCCTATTTTGATACAAAAGGTTCCCAAGGCGGAAGCGGAAGAATCGGGAATGGCTTATTTAGAAAGGGTTGGACTGACGGAAAAATCCAATGCCAATCCCGCCCAGCAATCCGGCGGGCAGCAGCAACGGGTCTCGATCGCGCGCGCCTTGAATATGAAACCGCGGGTTATGTTGTTTGATGAGCCGACTTCTGCGCTTGACCCGGAAATGATCCAAGAAGTGCTTGACGTTATGATCGATTTGGCCAAAGAAGGGATTACCATGGTAGTGGTTACGCATGAAATGGGTTTTGCCCGGCAGGTAGCCGATAGGGTGATTTTCATGGACGAAGGCAGGATTGTTGAGGAAGGAACACCGGAACATTTCTTTGTCAATCCGGAAAATGACAGGGCAAAGGCTTTCTTGAGTAAAATCTTGAGGGCTCATGGATAATTCTATTTTTATTAAA
>CAYUNV010000003.1:3550-13745 GCA_964446265.1 uncultured Negativicutes bacterium
GTTAGTGCTTATCTGGTATGTGTATTAATGGTATTGGGACTCATTCTGTCGGCTGGTTGCGGTTCCAGTCAGCAAGCGCAAGGCGCAAAAGGAGAAGCCCCCGAACTGAAAGCGATTAAGGATCGTGGAGTAGTTAAAGTTGGTGTAAAAGTCGATGTACCGAAATTTGGTTTTAAAGATCCACAAACGAATAAAATTGACGGAATGGAAATTGATCTTGCCCGTGCGATTGCTAAAAAAGTGTTAGGCGATCCGAATAAAGTTGAGGTGCAAGGAGTAACCGCTAAGACTCGCGGTCCTTTGCTTGACAATGGGGAAATTGATTTAGTTATTGCAACGTTTACGATTACGGAAGAACGGAAACAAAGTTATAATTTCTCTGAACCGTATTTTACTGATGGCGTTGGTATGATGGTCAAGAAAAGTGCCGGCATTCAATCGCTTGCAGATATGAACGGGAAGAAAATTGGTGTGGCGCAAAGCGCTACCAGCCGTAAGGCTCTGCAAGAAGCCGCTGATAAAGCCGGCGTGAAAGTTCAATTCCTGGAGTTCGGTACTTATCCGGAAATTAAGACAGCTTTGGATTCTGGGCGTGTTGACGTTTTCTCGGTTGACGGCTCGATCCTGTCCGGCTATCTCGATGATAGTACAACGATTTTGAATGACCGGTTTGCGCCGCAGCAGTATGGTGTTGCTTCCAAGAAAGCGAATACTGCTTTAGCTAAAACAGTCGATGAGACTATTGCAGAAATGAAGAAAAACGGTGAATTGGATAAATTGATCCAGAAATGGGGCATTAAATAGTGAACGGACCTTTTGCAGGTTACAAATGGGCTGCGTTAGCCCGTGACTGGAGTGTATTTGCGGAAGGTTTTGCCAGCACGATTATGGTATCCTTTGTCGGACTGCTGCTGGCTCTTGCAATTGGTATCTTATTGGGCGTAATCGGCAGCTCCAAATGGAAATTTGCCCGGAACATTGTCCGGTGTTATGTGGAAGCCATTCAAAACACTCCATTGGTTATCCAGGTGTTTTTCCTCTATCACGGATTGCCGCATTTGGGAATCATGCTTCCGATTTTTGCGGTTGGTGTTTTAGGAGTCGGAGTCTATCATGGGGCATATATGTCTGAAGTGGTACGGGCCGGTATCCTGGCTGTCCCGCGAGGACAGCTGGAAGCTGCGTATTCACAAGGGTTTTCTTACTGGAGTGCTATGCGGCATATTGTTCTTCCGCAGGCGAAGCGTATGGCCTATCCTCCGATGACGAACCAGGCCGTCAGTCTTATTAAAAACACTTCGGTATTAGCGATGGTAGCAGGTGGAGAACTGATGTACCAAGCAGATTCGTGGTCATCCACTAATTTATATTATGGCCCTGCATATGTTGCTACCGGGTTGCTTTATCTTGCGATTTGCCTTCCACTCGCAACTTATGCCCGTAAGTTGGAAGAACGAACGGGGGTGCATGCATGATTAGCGATCTTTTTAAACCGGAGATACTCCTGTTTTTAGCTGATGGACTGCTGATCACGCTAGAAATTGCATTCGCGTCGATCTTACTCAGCTTATTACTGGGGATTGTTCTTGGGGTGACCCGGTTTTCCGGTCATCGTATTCTTTCACCGGTTGCTGCGGTGTATGTTGAAGCGGTGCGGAATACACCGACATTGTTGTTTATACTTGGCTTCCGGTTTATGACGACTTTACCGCCGGTCCAGGCTGGGATCGCTGCAATGACGGTATTTACATCGGCAATTGTTGCTGAAATTGTGCGTGGCGGTTTAAATTCCATTCACCGCGGACAATGGGAAGCTGCTAAATCACAAGGGTTTAGTTATGTTCAGACGCTGCGGTATATTATCTTGCCGCAAGCTTTGAAAAATATGATCCCGCCGCTTGTTTCCCAAGGAACGACAGTCATTAAAGATACTTCGTTTGTATGGGCTGTTGGTATTGAGGAATTGACGGGAAAAGGTATGATTATTATGGGCAAATATGGGACAACAGCCCAGGTATTCACGCTGTTCGGTATGATTGCGATTACTTACTTTGTGATTAACTATGCGCTTTCCGCATATGCGCGCGCATTACAGCAACGGATGATCTTAAAAAGCTCTTAAAAAATAAATTAATAGTCAAAGACAGCTGTTGATAATGGGTCAATGGCTGTCTTTTTTTCCGTCTTATAGAAAGTATAAATACTTCCTATGACATAAGCGGAAACTGGTTTTCTAATAAACTTTCGTAGCAATATAGGGAATAAAATGGTAAGATGAAAGTATGAAACGATAGCCAAAACACCTTTTTTAAAAAAATATATTTGAGGGGGTTGCAGGCATGGAAGATATTACGTTAGAAAAGATTGATACAGTGCGGGAACGTACAGGAGCAACGTACAGGGAAGCCAAGGAAGCTTTGGAACGGCATAATGGCAATGTGGTTGAAGCGTTGATTGATCTCGAAGAAGGCAAGCAAGGAAGTTGGACGGATGAAATATCGTCACGTTCTTCGCAGGTGATTGAAAAAGTTAAAAAATTGATCAAAGAAGGCAATATTACTAAGATCCGGGTCAAACACGAAGGAAAAGTGTTGGTTGAAATACCTGTGTCGATTGGGGCGATTGGGGCAGTTATATTACCGCATTTAGCCGCTCTCAGCGTACTCATTGCTGTTTTCAAACGTTGCACCATTGAACTGGTTCGCAATGATGGAAATACGGAAACGATTGAAATGGAATTTAATCCGGATGAAAAATCAAAAAATGAAAATCATAAATGAATAGGTAAAGTGAGAGTAGGCCAGAGGAACTAAGAAGTGCAAAGATCTTAGGGCCTTTGGCCTATTCCGACTCTTATAAGTTAGACCGTGAAAAATCAGAATGGTTGAATGGCGGTGGCTATCAAAATTTTAATAGATTATTAGGCCCGCTTGAAGTAACTTCGATATTTCGTTATAATGAACAAGGTTTTGGGCGGAGAGAAAATCCTAGTTGTCACAGCATAGTGTGCTTGTTTCGGCGCTGGTGTTGTTTATTATCATCATCTGTAGCATTCGGAAGATATCTTCCGCTAAACAATAAAAAACAAATTTAGTTTGTATAATTAAAGCAATTTGGCAAAATGGGTGATGATATGAAAAATAGTTTGGATGTATTTGAAATTACTTAGAAAAATTGATCGACAATTTAGAAGGAATACTGGTATTTGGCTAGAAATAAATACAGAAAGTGATATGCGTTCTGGTTTTTATGGATTGATTGGTAATGATTAATTGTATTATCTGAAGAACTGTCCGGTATAAGCAGTGCTGATATGGGGGTTTTATATAAGAAAAAAGGAATTGTGGCTAAAAAAGATAACGGTGGGAGGACACAATATGATGAAACCCAAAGCATTACGAACAAAAAACAAAATTATTGAGGTAGCCTTTGAGTTAATGCAGCAACAAGGCTATGAAGGGACGACGGTTGAAGAAATTATCAAGTATGCAAATATTTCTGTTGGGACGTTCTATCATTATTTCAAATCCAAAGCGGATATCTTGCATGAAGGGTATAAAACGCTTGATAAATACTTTGAAGAGTATGTTGCCGACAGATTACTTGCAGAATCTACGCCGGTTGAAAAAATTATCACATTTTTCCATCACTATGCATTGCATACTGCTTCGGTCGGGGTAGAAAATGTACGGTCCATTTATAGCATGAATAATCCAATGTTTACGAAAAGACGGCAGATGGAAATCATTTTAGAAGATATCATAAAGGCCGGACAGGAAAAAGGTGAACTAACAACTGATGAGACGCCCGAAGAAATAAGACGGTTTTTCTTTGTGCTAATCCGAGGTCTTGTCAATGATTGGTGCATTCATAACGGAGATTACGACCTGGAAAAAGAAGTTGATAAATTTGTAAAAATTCAAATTCGGGCATTTAGGCCGTAGCTGCTGAACCGTAAGGCAGCAAAGCCTTAAGATAGAGATTTTGCCAGTAACACGCAAGCTAACTGTTTGTAATAATATAAAAGCGAAAAACTCCTGCCAAGTTGCATTTACCTTGACGGGAGTTTTCTGTTTTGTGATACAATATATAAATTAACAGCTAAATATCATTATGAGGAGCATTTTGTATGAAACAAACCGGCGTTATGAAAACATATATAATCCTCTTGCTGGTGCCTTTATTTTGGGGCGGGGCATTTGGCACGACTAAACATGTGCTTACTGAGCTATCCCCGTTGACAGCATCCGCTCTCCGGTTTGTGATAGCCGGTTTACTTATGTTAGCATGGAGCAGTTGGCGTAAAGAATTGCAATGGGAATTAATTAAGAAGAATTTTCCCGGCTTATTTGTTCTTGGAACAATTGGTGTTTTTTTCTATAACTATTTTTTTGCTACCGGTTTGCAGTACACGTCTGCCGTTACCGGAGCATTGGTGATTGTTGTGAATCCGGTTTTTACCGCCTGCTTTGCCAGCCTTTTTATGGGTGAGGCACGCAATTGGCGTACATTTGCCGGTGTGATTTTATCCTTAGTCGGAGTATCTTTGGTAGTAAGCAAAGGGGATTTGAACGTATTTGCAAATTTGTCGGTTGGCACCGGCGAACAATATTTATTTGGCGCGGTAGCCAGTTGGGTTGCATACACGTTGCTGACCAAAAAATTAACGAAAACTTTATCAGCGAGTTTAGTGACGACAGTTTCCACTGCCATCGGAGCGGTTGTCTTATTGGTTGCGTCGGTTGTCAAAGAAGATCAGTGGGGCAGGGTATTAAGTTTGTCTAACCAGACCATGCTGGAAATCCTATACTTGGCGATATTTGCAACAATTGTGGCATTTCTTGTTTTTAATTGGGGCATTCAACGCATTGGTGCGACAAAAGCATCCGCGTACATCAATTTGATGCCGATTAATGCGTTGTGGATCGCTGTTTTGCTATACGGGGAAACAATTTCGGCCTATCATTTGATAGGAATGTCGTTAACCATTGCCGGCGTGTTGATTACTACGCAAAACAAATCGCAGTCCGCACGGCCAAAAGTTAATGACGTGTGTTCCTGTTGCCGGACTTAAAAGACCCTGTTTAGCCTATATTTGAATCGATGATAAAGTCTTCGCCAAATTTTTTGCGGTGTGCTTGTGCGTAGGCATCCACAAACTCTTGGTCCGAGGAAGGTTCCAGTTCGGTCCGGAGTTCTTCAAGCAGATCATGATCCATTAACTGTATTGCGAGGGCAAAATCAATCATTTGGCCGTTAAGGCTGACCATAGTGGCATCTGCGTCTACTTCGCGGAAATAATTTTGTAATTCAGGGGATAGAGCATCGACTCCGGATGCAATCCATTCATAAGTGATGTCATTTTTTTTCGATAACGTACTGTTGTATGGGGCGATATCATCTGGGTTCAATTCGGATGGTTTCCCCCGCTTTTCTTCCCAATCGCTGATCGCGTTTTCCAATGTATCGCCTACGCCAAGAACACCTTTTCCAACTTGGACGAGATAATATTTTTCCATACACATCCTCCTCGTTGCTATCTCTTCTATTCATTGCGGGCTTATAAAAGGAAAAACAGTTTCACTATTATTATACAATAATAGACAGAATATTACAAAATAACATAACGGTGTTTGCAAATCAAACCGCTGTTATGAATTCACAGATTGGCTCAATTATAGCCTATTATCCTGCTACTTCGTTCTAACAAGATAATAGGCTATTCTCAAATGACATGTATAAAACAAGAATTAACAAGGAATAAAATTCATGATATAATTAATTCTAATAAATAATAATTTTAGTTTGCCTCGGTGATGTTGGCATTGGAGACGGGGGTGGATTCTGGTGTGTGCTTCGGAAAAAAATGAAGAAGTGTCGTGCTTCGCAAAAAACTTTCAAGAATTATCGGAATATGAGCAGCAGATTATTAATATGTTAAACCAAGTTCAGGAAAAAAATGGGTATATTTCGCAAACTGATCTGCAACAACTGGCTGCGTTAACCGGCCAACCGGAAGCAAAATTGCATGGATTGGTTAGCTTCTTTGACAGCTTCCGGACTCGGCCGCTGGGGAAAAACCATTTGTCTGTGTGTTATGGCACGGCTTGTTATACCCGCGGCGCGAATTTGCTGTATGACCGTTTGGCCAATGAGTTGGAGCTTGATGCGGATGGAACTTCTACGGATGGCTGGATTACTTTGGATAAAGTGCAGTGTGTTGGGGCATGCAGTTTAGCGCCTGTGATTAGTGTGAACGGTAAACTGGAAGGCAAGCTGAAAGCCCATCAAATGCCTTCAACATTGCAGAAATTGCGAGACGATCATGCTGGCAAATGACAATTTCCTTACCGATACGCGAGCAAAACTTGGTTTGCCGAAAATAACGTATACGCCAGTCCCACCGCCGCCGCCTGTTTTTCCGCAGGCGGCGATGAATATTGCGCCGGTATTGTCAGCTCGCTATGGTTTGAAAAATATTCCTCCCTTGCTGGCCAAGTTGTCTGAACAAGGCCACGAATTATTATGCCCGTCTAATATGGCCCGCATTAGCGTGGGCTTGGCTACTTGCGGCCAGGCTGCCGGAGCGGACAATTGGTTTCAATTATTGGCTGCGCGCCTCGATTTTAAAAACAAGGTAATTGTTCGTCATGTAGGTTGTTTAGGCGCTTGCTATGGAGAACCGTTGGTTGATGTGAGGACTCCGGACGGTAAACACCATATTTTTGGTAATGTGGGCAGCGACGTACATTGGTCTATTATTCGCACTGCGCAGCAACATGTGTTGCAAAGAGGCGCATGGATGGTTTTGCGTGAACGCGAACCGGGGATTTTAACAGGTTTTGCAGATTTAGAAATCGAAAAATCTTTTCATTCTGCGTTTGCCGATTTTTTTGTCCATCAAAAACGGCGGGTTAGCGGCAACTGTGGATTGATTGATCCGCAAAGCCTGCCAGAATATGTTGGGGCGGGGGGGTATTTTGCGTTTGCCAAAGCGTTGTTTGAGCGTACTCCCGAACAAGTGATTGAGGAAATGACCGCATCCGGGTTGCGGGGGCGCGGCGGCAGTGGCTTTAAGACCGGCCCCAAATGGGAGATAGCGGCTTCGGCTAATGACCAGGATCGTATTGTCATAGCGAATGCAGACGAAGGTGATCCGGGAGCCTATATGGATCGTACTCTCATGGAAAGCGACCCGCATCGGGTCCTGGAAGGGATTATGATTGCTGCTTATGCCGTTGACGCCCGTGAAGCTTATATTTTTATGCGGCAAGAATATCCTTTGGCAGTCAGACGTTTGCGGCAAGCGATCAGCGATGCGCAGGCAGCCGGTTTGTTGGGAGATCGTATTTTGGGGACTGGCTTTTCTTTGCGTATTGGAGTGATCCAAAGCGCGGGGGCCTTTGTTTGCGGCGAAGAGACATCTATGCTTCAAGTGATAACCGGCCAGCGCGGAGAACCATGGCCACGGCCTCCGTATCCGGCCAGCCAAGGGCTTAATGGACATCCAACTGTTATTAACAATGTAGAGACGTTGGCCAACGTTCCCTGGATAATGGCTTATGGTGCGGAAGCTTTTCGGGAACAGGGAAATGGTGATAGCCCGGGAACTAAAATATTTTGTTTGACCGGTGATGTGCCGAAGCCCGGTTTTATAGAAGTACCCCTGGGAATTAGCGTTCGGAAAATTGTAGAAAATATTGGCGGAGCTGCGCCTGAAACTATAAAAGCGTTGCAGATTGGCGGGCCTTCCGGCGGGATTGTACCGTATGCAGATTTTGCGATGGATTTTTCCGCTGTTTCTTCGATTGGCGCAATGATGGGGTCCGGTGGATTAGTGGTATTAAATCAATCGCGCTGCGTAGTCGATTTGACTCACCATTTGGTTCGGTTTATGGCGGAAGAATCATGCGGCCAATGTTTGTTTTGCCGGGATGGATTAACCTGGTTAGAAAAATTATTGTCGCAACTGACTGTTAAACAAGGAAAACCAGGTATGATTGATATTTTGGAGAAACTTGGCCATGATATTGCCGGGCTTTCGCTCTGTGCTCTCGGACAGTCGGCGGTAAACCCTCTGTTAACCACCCTGCAAAATTTCCGGGAGGAATATGACGCGCATCTTGCCGGAATTTGCCCGGCAGCCGCTTGTAACGCGATGATCCATTTTGAAATTATCCACTCGCGTTGCACGGATTGCCGCGGCTGTTACCGCGCCTGCCCGGTGAAGGCGATCACGGTTGAGGCGGGCAAGGGGCCGGCAGGGTATCTATTCGATCATGACCGTTGTATCCGCTGTCGGACTTGTGCGGAAATTTGTCCGCATAACTGTATTGTTGCTGTTTCCGGGGGTGAACAGAAATGAAAGATAAAACCGAAATAATAATCGATGGCCTGGTATTGAAAGCGAAAGTCGGCATGCCTCTGCTGTCCCTATTAAAGGAATGGAAGATTGACATACCGACTCTATGTTATCATGCTCAGTTGGGACCGCTGCACCGGTGCAGCTTATGTATTGTTGAGTTGCGCAGCGGTGGAGAGTGGGAAGCAAAACATGCCTGTATGCTTGCTTGTACACCTGGATTAGAAATCAGAACCATTTCCTTTACCATACACCGGCTGAGGGCCCGTGCAGCCCGCATGCTTTTGACACGGGGACCTTTTGCGAAACCTTCCGTGGGAATTATGCTGCATCATATATTGAGTGCAGCAAAAGAGGCCGGTATTCCGGATGATTCACAGTTTTTGCCGACCGCAATTCCGGAGGAATCTATATCCATAGATTTATTGGGACAAGACCCGGCTGGACAAATGAGGCAGCAGGGCTGTATTTTATGCGGACAATGTGTTGAAATGTGTAAAAAAACAGGAAATC
The DNA here is from genome assembly GCA_964446265.1 of uncultured Negativicutes bacterium. GTDB lineage: Bacteria > Bacillota > Negativicutes > CTSoil-072 > CTSoil-072 > CTSoil-072. The sequence continues at coordinate 12,426 of CAYUNV010000003.1, forward strand.
ATTTTCTGACTTTTTTGGGCCGCGGCAAAAAATTGCGCATCAGTTACGTAAATACAGCTGCAACTTGCGGTAAATGCCGTGCCTGTTCCCACGTTTGTCCTACCGGTTATATTCATTCCACCGGCCAGGCTGCATTTGCCGCAAAACTGTATCGGTAGAACGTCGCGGTCAAACTATTAAAAAAGCCAATAAGGCGTTACTGTGTGAGGGTAATCGGATCGCCATTTTTGAGTTCCGTTACATTATTAGTTATGACCATGCCGGATGAAGGAAAGGCAGAAGTAATTTCTGTAAATTCACCGAGGGTTTCGCCAAGGGTAATTTCTTTCTGTGCGGCTTTCCCGTTGTCCACTATAAATACAAAATGATGTCCTAGGTTGTCACGAAGTATTGCTACGGTAGGAACTACAGGAACCGTTACTGTTTTACCGGTATCGATGCGGACAGAAACAGGCATATTGAGTTCTAAGGGAACGGAAGGATCGTTAAGAAGTTTAATATGAGTGCGAAAAACGGAAACTTGATTGTCTTTCACTTCAGGATAGATAGAGGACACTTGTCCGGCTATAGTTTGTGAAGATGTTTCGATGAGCGCTGGAGATCCTAAATGAACCAAATACAGATCTGGTTGTTCAATCGAAATGACCACTTCTTTTTCTTGCCCGCTTCCTAAAAACAGCAACTGCTGTTCGGCTTGGACTGTATTTCCGGCCGCGACAGAGATCCGGGTTACGATGCCATCAACCGGGGCACTGGTTGTGGCGGATCCGGTAAACGCGGCCGCACTGCTGTTCGCTGACGATGGGTTATTTGCCAGGTTTCCCTGGGCTTCTTGTAACCGTGCGGCAGCATTATCCAATTGTTTCTTTGAGATACCGCCGATTTCATATAATTTTTGATAACGGTTAAATTCCTTTATTGCGGCTTCATAAGCAGTTTGAGCTTGTTGGGAAGTACCGGTATTTTGTTTTGGCAGACTTGTAGTGGAAGCGTCAGCGGCTGTTTCAGCGGATGCTTCCACTGTAAATAACGGCTGACCGGTTTTGACGGCCTGGCCTTCTGTAACGTATAAATCGCTAACACGACCGGAAAAATTGGTTTTAACCGGAAGAGGATCGGCGCTGGCTACTAAACCAGGCCAGTTGATATTTATTGCTTTATTCATGGCATTAATCGGCGCCGTGGTAACGGTGACAGGTGGTTTCACAGCTGTTTGCTGTATCCAGCGAGAAATTGGAAATACAGTGTCCAAGAAAGTGAAGCCCAGGATAGCAATGAATAACAAGATGCCAGCAAGAACGGCCTGATTTTTTCGAGTCA
>CAYUNV010000003.1:13771-15012 GCA_964446265.1 uncultured Negativicutes bacterium
TGCGATTGGCAGTTCTATATTGTCACTTTTTAACCCATGCGTCAAGTATTGCGCAGATCTGAAATAAATGGGAATGTTTAGAAGGCAAAATTGTTCAGATTCCGTTATAATAGATGCAAAAGGTGAAACCTCGTAAAAACACGGTAACAATGATTATGGTCTTTTAATGCAAAGGAGAAGATGCGAAAATGCGTAATTCGCATGAAACAGATAATAAGCAAGCAGCCGCTTCGGCGCAAAAAAAGAAAAATTCTTCAAAATGGGTAGTAGGGTTCTTGTGTTTTGCCATCATACTGTCTCTCGGTCTTTTTGCCAACCATCAGCGAACGATCAGCGCAGGCGGCATGACAACAACAGCAGCAGAGCCGGTACGGAATAGTGAAATTTCGCAACCGGCGCAAATACAAGAATTGATAAAAATGGTGCGTAATACGGATAAATTGGCAACGACCCCCTCCCTTTGGCCGGTTGGCGGAACTGTTACTTCCCGTTACGGCTGGCGTGTTTCGCCTTGGAATGACGGCAATGAATTCCATGCCGGAATTGATATTGCCAACGGCATCGGCACGCCGATCGTTGCAACGGCGGATGGTAAGGTTGTACAAAACACCTGGTCTGATGGTTATGGGAATCTTGTGCAGATTGATCATGGAAATGGGATAGTTACGCTTTACGGGCACAATTCACAGGTTGTTGTCAAAGTTGGCCAAAACGTGAAGAAAGGACAGGTAATTTCCTATATGGGCAGTACGGGGCGAAGTACGGGACCTCATGTCCATTATGAAGTGCGGGTGAACGACAACGCCATTGATCCGGTTCGGTTTATGGTCCAATATTAGTGAAATCTGCATGTGTAGTGAATTTATAACAACGTAATTTCATTATCATGTTAACTTTAGGCTGAAACAATACAAAATACGGAGCAGGAATTTTAATCGTCTGAACTTTGTTTGGACGATTTTTTGCGCTTTATATTGCAATCACCGATGGGAAAACGTGGATAAAAACAGGGTAATGTGTTACGATATACATATATAAATAGTTTGATAATTTAGAAAACAATATTTATTTTCGACAAAGCGATTTCGTTACCGTTCGAACGATATAAGTGGGTTGAATTTATTAAGACCGCTGTCGTGAGGAGGGGGAAACATGGGCACTTGGTTTTTTACTTCCGAATCTGTAACAGAAGGACACCCTGATAAAATTTGCGACCAAATATCGGACGGTATTTTAGATGC
>CAYUNV010000003.1:15022-17194 GCA_964446265.1 uncultured Negativicutes bacterium
GAAAGATCCGCTAGCCAGGGTCGCTTGCAATGCTTCCGTATGCACGGGACTGGTTTTGGTTACGGGACAAATTACAACAAGTTGTTATGCAGATATCCCTAAAATTGTACGGGATATTGTGCGGGAAATCGGCTATACAAAATCGGAGTTTGGCTTTGAAGGAAATAGCTGCGCAGTCCTTACCGGTATCGATGAGCAGTCTGCCGATATTGCCGTTGGTGTGAACCTATCTGTTGAGTACAGGGAAGGATCGGTAGATGAACTGGACCTTCTTGGCGCCGGGGATCAAGGCATGATGTTCGGGTTTGCCTGTAATGAAACCCCGGAATTGATGCCCATGCCGATTATGCTTGCCCATAAACTAGCAAAACGGTTGGCAGAGGTACGAAAGACGAAGGAGTTGCCGTATTTACGACCCGATGGGAAAACGCAGGTTACCGTGGAATATTTTGCGGATCAGCCTGTACGGGTTGATGCAGTTGTCATCGCTTGTCAGCATGACGAAGCTGTGACCCAGGAACAGATTAAACCGGCTATTGTGGAAAAAGTGATCAGAGCGGTGATACCACCGCAATTATTGGATGAGCGGACAAGAGTTTATGTGAATCCTACCGGAAGGTTTATTATCGGCGGCCCGCAGGGAGATACAGGCTTAACAGGAAAAAAAATTATTGTTGATACTTATGGCGGGTATTCCCGGCATGGCGGCGGATCGTTTTCCGGAAAAGATCCGACCAAAGTTGACCGGTCGGCAACATATGCAGCGCGTTACGTTGCCAAAAATATTGTTGCCGCCGGTTTGGCTGAACAATGCGAAGTCCAATTGGCTTATGCGATAGGGGTAGCTAATCCTGTTTCTATCATGGTTAATACGTTTGGTACGGGTAAAATAGCTGAACCAAGAATACGAGAACTTATCAAAAAATATTTTGACCTACGGCCGGCGGCCATTATTGCAGCCTTTGGGTTGAGAAGGCCGATTTATCGACAAGTTGCAGCGTACGGTCATTTTGGCAGAGCGGATTTAGATCTTCCCTGGGAAAAAACGGATAAGGCAGATTTATTGCGGCAGGAATTAACAAGAAAATAAAATAGGGTTGCCGGCAGATCAGAACAAGGTGAAAAAATACATGAGGGGTGAATGGAAGGATGAAGGAGGCAATTTTATATCATAAAAAAGAAAACGACAAGGTGCAATGCGCTGTTTGTAATCATAGATGTATGATTTCTGACGGAAAACGGGGGATTTGCGGCGTGCGGGAAAATCAGCACGGTACGTTGTATGCTTTGAATTATGGTAAAACAATTGCTGTCCATATCGACCCGATCGAAAAGAAACCACTTTATCATTTTCTTCCACAGACGCAGATTTATTCATTCGCTGCGGTCGGCTGTAATTTTCGCTGTTCCTGGTGTCAGAACTGGGAAATATCGCAAAGCCCTAAACCCAATAAACCGGTAGAGGGGGTTGACATTTCTCCGGCGGAGCATGTGCAGCGCGCCTTGGAATACGGTTGCCCGTCCATCGCTTATACATATTCTGAACCGACGATTTTTGTTGAATATGCTTTCGATACCATGAAATTGGCAAAAGAGAAGGGATTAAAAAATGTTTGGGTTACGAATGGTTATTATTCGCGCGAAACGTTGGATGTGATCATTCCTTATTTGGATGCCGCCAATGTAGATTATAAAGGGCCGAATGGAGGAGTCTATGAAAAGTATTGCGGCGGCAAGGCCGAACCAATTATGGAAAATCTCAAGTATCTTCATGCGGCGGGCGTGCATATCGAAATTACGACATTGGTTGTGCCGGATGTGAACGACAAAGCCGATCAATTAGAAAGCATCGCGCAATTTATCGGTTTGCAATTGAGCAAAGATGTGCCTTGGCATGTTACACGGTTTTTTCCTAATTGGAAAATGATGGACGCCCCAATTACTCCTGTGGAAACTCTGGTAATGGCGAAAGAGATCGGCGAACGAGCAGGACTTAAGCATATTCATATTGGCAATGTATACTAGTATAAAAGGAGGCGGAAAGCGTGCTTGTGTTCGGTGTAATTAGTCCTCATCCACCCATTATCATCCCGGAAATTGGCGGGAGTGAAACGGAAAAGGTAAAAAAAACTATTGCTGCATTAGAGTCGGCAGCCGACAAATTGGCAGCGG
>CAYUNV010000003.1:17210-39144 GCA_964446265.1 uncultured Negativicutes bacterium
AATTGCTTGTGGTTTCTCCGCATAGCGAGCATGGCTACACCGTGCCGCTGTATTATCTTGCGAAAGATTTGGCCCCCGAAACAGAGTTGGAAAAGATATTGGTCACCCATTCTTCGTACACCTACTACTACGAGTTGGGAAAAAAATACGGAGAAAAAATCGATGCGTCAAGCAAACGAATAGCCATAATCGCTTCCGGTGACTTATCGCACGTATTACGGACAGACGGTCCGTATGGGTATGATCCGGCCGGGCCGCAATTAGACGAAATAATTGTTAAGGCAATACGCAATAAGGACGTCGACAGCCTGGTAAACATTGATGGTGAAATTCTCCAAAACGGGGCAGAGTGCGGGTTGAGGTCGATTTTGTTCCTGTTTGGTGTTTTTGCGGGGAAATCGTATACAACGGATGTGCTGTCGTATGAAGGTCCGTTTGGTGTGGGATATACAGTAGCTGTGTTTTTGCCACAATAGCGAGATCGATAAAGTATTATAGATTATTTAACAATAGTTAGACATCTAGCTACAATATAAATTGAAAGAAGGAATAATGAAATTTATCAATGGTACAGGGGGCGTTTTCGATGAAAGAAGTGTTAAAATTTTTGCAGGAAAACAGTACGGGATTTTTGGCAACGATTGCCGATGGGAAGCCAAAGATAAGGCCGTTCCAATTTATGTTAGAGGATAATGGAAAGTTGTTTTTTTGCTCCAACAACACAAAAGATGTTGTTAAGCAGTTAAAAGCCAATCCTTATGTGGAATTTTCCAGCTTTTCCCCTCAATTTGCCTGGGTACGTCTGAATGGTGAAGTGAAGTTCAGTAATGATTTACGGATCAAAGGAAAAATCATAGAAACCCATGCGTTAGTACGATCTATTTATCAGAGCGCCGATAATCCGATTTTTGAAATATTCTACATTGAGCATGGAACGGCTATTCTGGCAGACTTTTCCGGACAACCACCGAAACAGATCGATTTTTAACAGCAAACTACGGGCATTGGACAAATATATTATGCCGTGCAAACAGCCTTGGTCTGAATTCATATCGGACGAGGGCTGTTTTACTTGAAAAACGGGCACGCGTGGCCTAAATATAATATAATAAGATCAAAGCAAAAATGCATCTGTTTGGCTGTGGGGGGCGTGGTAAGTTTGAATACCATGGAGCAATTTGAGAAAGTGCAGGATTTCGAGTGGGGGACGTTATTGTGGTTCTTTGAACCGGATAATCTTGATATTGAGCGCCTAAGCGTAGGACTGGTAACCTTTAAACCAAATACGGTGCAAAATGAGCATCTCCATTCTGGCGATGAACAAGTGATTTATGTCATTTCGGGATCAGGGCTCCAGACAATTAATGATACCACTGAACCCATTCGGGCAGGGGATATTAAGCATATTCCGCCCTATGCCAGACACAAAGTTGTGAACTTACTTGATACGGAACTTAAGCTAATCATTGTTTATACGCCGTCAAAATTTCAACAACTTCTTGCCAGGCCTGATACCGAGCTGCAGAATGATGCGAAAAATTTGTTTGGCTTTCTGGATACGGAAGCATTGCGCAGTTTGCTGAATAAATTGGCTGATGCAACAGATTTTAGCCTGGCAGTATTGAACACGGCCGGTGAGATCTTGTTAACTACCGATAATTATCCTCGCTTCTGTACACGCCTGAGTGCCGCCACCGGCGGAAAACATTGTATAAAACATATCCTCCCCGCATGCGATAGCGCAGCATTATCCAATAATCGCCTTTTGTTTTTTTGTTGCCATAATATCGCCAGTATTATCGTGCCAATATTTAATGGTGATGTGCCGATCGGCTTTATTAAGTGCGGACAAATCTTCATCACTAAACCTGATTTACAACAAATAGAGCATGAATTCAGCGATTTATATTCTAGGTATGGCTTCGACCTTAACAATCTTATGTTGGAGTATTTGAATACGAAAATTCAGCCGAAGAGCAGGCTGCATGCAGCTGCCGAGGCGACATTCGTGATCGCCAATTACATTAACGAAATGGCGACAGCTTCGCTGCGGCAAACGGAACTTACAAATAGCCGGATTTCTTTGATCAAAGAACAATTTGCAAAGGCGGAATTGGAAAAAGCATTAAAAGAGGCAGATTTTAAACTTTTGATTTCTCAAATTAATCCCCATTTTTTGTTCAATACGTTGGGTACCATTGCGCATCTCGCATACATTGACGGATCAGAGCGAGTTGCCAATTTAGTTTGGAACCTCTCCGATTTGCTTCGTTATACATTAAAAAAGACGGAACAGCTTATTTCCCTGCAAGAAGAACTGGAAATGATTTGTAATTATGTCGCCATCCAAACCGCACGTTTTGGTGAACGATTGAATGTGTCGACGGATATCGACCCTTCATTGACCAATGTATTGATACCGGGCTTGCTGCTGCAGCCGCTCATTGAAAACGCAATCATCCATGGCATTGAGGGCAGTAAAAATAAAGGAATTGTAACAATCAGCGTGAAAAAACACGGTCAGGATATTCAAATTGAAATTATCGATAACGGTGTTGGTTTTAACTTAGCGGCGATAGTAAGCCAAGAAGAAAAAGGGAAGAAGAGCGGACTGGGTATTGATAGTGTAAAAAACCGGCTGCAATATTATTATGGCGAACGACAGTCTTTTTCTATTGACAGCAACCCCGGGAAGGGTACGCGAGTGGTTCTGACTTTTCCGCTTATGCATGGTGATGATGATGCGAAAACTTAACATACTGGTGGTTGATGATGAAGCCGTTGTACGGTCGTTCATAAAATCGGTGATCGAACGGGAAAAATTGCCGGTGAACCAGCTTTTGCAAGCTGATAATGGTCGTGATGCCGTAGCAATCGCGGCACAATATCGGCCAGACCTTGTTTTTATGGATATACGCATACCGGAGCTGGATGGAATTCACGCGGCAGAAAAGATATTGGCGGATTATCCGTGGATCAAAATCTTTATTATTTCCGCGTACAGTGACTTTGATTATGCCAGAACAGCTTTTCGAGCCGGGGTATGTGATTATTTGCTGAAACCGGTGAAGCCGATGGATATCATTACAGCGATACGGAAAGTATCTGCTTCTTTGTTGGAAAACAAAGACATAAGCAGACCGGTTATGGTTAAACATGAATTGGTTCGGAAAATAGAAGAATACGTAAGGGAAAATTTGGATAAACCGATACATCTTCAGGACTTGGCTAATGCCGTCTTTCTAAGCCCTTCTCATTTAAGCCGGTCCTTTAAACAACTGACGGGATTTTCGATAGTGGATTTTATTCAGGAACAAAAACTGGGGGCAGCAGCCAAACTATTGGTTTCCTCAGAACGTTCAATTACCGAAATTGCGGGTTTGGTTGGTTTTAACGATGGAACGTATTTCGCTACCTGCTTTAAAAATAAGACCGGGTTATCCCCAAAACAATTCCGAAAATCGCATCGGGTTTTTTAGGTACACCAGAAAGTATATAATTTTGTCTGGTGTACATAAGTGCAACCAGCGGCTTCCACCGTCGCTATACTAGCTCGGCGCAAGCCGGGTTTTCTAACCTGTCGAAAAGAATAAGCACAGTTTGGACTTGCGTTATGCTATGGGCGCAAGTTTTCTAATATTTGCCGCAAAGAATTGCAGGAAAATTAGCAAAAGATCCGGTATGATAACAATAGGAAACTCTCAATAAAAATATTTGGAGGAATGATGTTATGCGCAGTGATATTGCAAAAGTAGGTTCAACCCGTGCTGCTCACAGATCTTTGTTTTATGCTATGGGGTATACACCGGACGAACTTAAAAAACCGATGATTGGTGTAGTCAATGCTTTCAATGAGATCATTCCAGGACACTTTCATCTTCGTACGATTGCTGAAGCCGTGAAACTGGGAATTGCCGGCGCCGGCGGTATGCCTGTAGAATTTCCGGCAATTGATATGTGACGGAATTGCAATGGGACATGAGGGGATGAAATATCCGCTTGCGAGTCGTGAATTGGTTGCCGATTCGATCGAAGCAGTAGGGAATGGCCATGCGTTTGACGGTCTGGTTTTGATCCCAAATTGTGATAAAATTGTTCCCGGTATGTTGATGGCGGCAGCGCGGTTAAATATTCCTTGTATTGTTGTCAGCGGCGGTCCGATGATGGCCGGACGGTATCAAGGACAAGATATCAGCGTCAGTACCATGTTTGAAGCGGCGGGTTTATTTGAAGCCGGAAAAATTTCAGCCGAAGAACTGGATGCAATGGAAAAATCAGCGTGTCCGGGCTGCGGATCATGTGCCGGATTGTTTACTGCAAATTCAATGAACTGTTTGACAGAAGCCTTAGGTATGGGTATTCCCGGCAATGGTACTATACCGGCAGCCAATTTGGGCGCTCGGATTATGCTCGCCAAACAGGCTGGTAAATTAATCCTTGATATGGTTGCTAAAGACATTAAAGCCAGGGATATCCTTACTATCGAAGCGTTTGAAAATGCGATTGCTGTTGACATGGGTATTGGCGGTTCTACCAATACAGTACTGCATTTGCCGGCAATTGCCTATGAAGCCGGAATTGACCTTCCGCTAGCATTATTTGATAAAATCAGTGCAAAAACGCCGTATATTACCAAATTAAGTCCTGGTGGAACGCATCACATGCAAGACCTTAACGAAGCCGGCGGCATTAGTGCCGTGATGAATGAACTGTCAAAACTAGGGGTTATTCATACAGAGGCGATCACTGTAACCGGACCGATGAAGGATCGGATTGCGAACGCCAAAATCATGCGTCCGGATGTCATTAAAAGTGTCGAGGCGCCTTATCGCAGCCGCGGGGGCATCGCGGTTTTAACCGGAAATATTGCTCCGCTGGGATCGGTTGTTAAAGAAAGTGCGGTGTCTGAAGACATGCTGGTCTTAGAAGGACCGGCCAAAGTATTTGATTCGGAAGAAATTGCAATTGAGGCGATTATTGGTGGAAAGATTAAAGATGGGGATATTGTCGTTATTCGTTATGAAGGTCCAAAAGGCGGACCGGGTATGCGGGAGATGCTCAATCCGACGGCTGTAATCACCGGGATGGGCCTTAAAGTCGGTTTAATTACGGATGGCCGTTTTAGCGGTGCCAGCCGCGGAGCCTGCATTGGCCATGTATCGCCGGAGGCTATGGATGGCGGTCCGATCGGTCTTATCCAAGAGAATGACATCATCTCGATCAATATTCCAGAACGGAAGCTCAACGTTCAGATCAGTGACGAGGAACTGGCCAAACGGAAGGAAGCATGGGTTCAGCCAAAACCACGGGTAACTACCGGCTACTTGGGCCGTTATGCAAAATTGGTTACTTCGGCTAATACAGGCGCAGTTCTGAAGTAAAGAGAGGAAAAAAGTAAACGATGAACTATCTGTTTATTTGCTATCCGAAATGCACCACTTGCCAAAAAGCAAAAAAATGGCTGGATGACAATAATATTTTGTACGAAGAACGGCATATCAAAGACCAAAATCCAACCGTGGCTGAATTGCAAGAATGGCACCGGCAAAGCAACCTTCCACTAAAAAAATTTTTCAACACCAGTGGTTTGTTGTATAAATCGTTGCAATTAAAAGAACGGCTGGCCGTCATGCCCGAGTCAGAGCAGCTTGCCTTGCTTGCAACGGATGGAATGCTTGTGAAAAGACCTATTTTAATTGCCGGCAGTAAAGTTTTGGTTGGATTTAAAGAAGATGCCTGGCAAGAAATCGTCAAGTGAAAACAAATTAACACAAATGCAGAATTTTCAAAAAATAGTGATTGCAATTTTGCGCCGGGTATGATATATTTAAATCACCAGAAGGAGCTGTTCGGTAGGTGCCGGTGAGGTACCGAAAGCCCAGAGGGGAGGTTCGGATGGTTCCCTCTGTAAAAACTATCTTAACATACTTTTGTTAGCTAATGAGAGCTAAGACGCTAGTGAAAAGGTAGTTCAAAAGTTGGTACTGATAGCGTGTTGATTTGTAAATAAGAAAGGTTATGCCTTTCGAAAAGTTAATGATTTCTGCTGAAAGGCAGAGAAACGTTGACAAAAATGAGACAAATCAATAAAAGTTAGGTATCAAGATGACCCGCAAAAGAGAAATCTTTTGCGGGTTATTTCTTTTGCGCTTGCAATATTTGCATTGTGAAAATATACTTGGCAGAGAGGATTTACTTTGTACAAGTGTAATAGGATCAATGTAAGACATTGCTAAAATATGATAAAAGGGGTTTTGGTTATGGCTGAAGAAAATTTGAGCGAGCAAAAAATGTCCGATGCGGGAAACATAACCGGACAGAAAGCAAAAACGAATGGCGGGGTTATGCCCATTGAACCGCAGATCGCATTTGATGTTTTTAGTAAAGTGGATTTACGGGTATGCCGCGTTTTGCAGTGTGAAGCGGTGCGCAGATCAAAAAAATTGCTGCGACTGGAACTGGATGACGGGCTCGATGGCCGGGTGATTGTTTCCGGAATTCATTCCTGGTATGAACCGGAAGATTTGATCGGCAAAAAAATTATCGTGATTGCCAATCTGGAACCAGTGAAACTTTGTAATGTTGAAAGCCAAGGGATGCTTTTGGCCGGTGATGATGCAGACGGTGCTTGCAAGGTTGTTTTTGTGGACGAAGCAATACCGGTCGGATTTCGCATCCACTGATAGATAAGATCTTACGCAAAATACAGAGGTGAACATAAGATGGGCGAAACCAGTGTAATTCGGAAAGCGAAGACGTGCGATCTTGGTGTCCTTGTAGATTTATTAGGTTCTCTGTTTGCTATTGAAACCGATTTTGTCATTGATGTTCAACGGCAGCGGCAAGGCCTGTTTTTGCTGCTGGAACACCCGGAACGATGTTGTGTTATGGTCGCTGAGCGTGCCAATAGGATTGTGGGTATGTGTACAGGACAATTATTGGTATCTACCGCCGCAGGCGGTTTAAAAGTGATGGTTGAAGATTTGGTGGTTGCGGAAGAAATGAGGGGGCGAGGCATTGGAACGGAATTAATCGCTGCTGTGGAACACTGGGCCAGAGCTTGCGGTGTGAAACGAATGGACCTTTTGGCTGATCGGCGCAACAGTCCGGCGCTCGATTTTTATCGACGGCAGGATTGGCGCGGCACAGAGTTGATTGCGCTGCAAAAACCATTGTCATGACAGATGCTTTTGGATCAGACTATTTAGGAGGAGTAAAATAGGTATGCTAAACATCGGCTGTCATTTGTCTGCTGCAAAAGGCTATGAACATATGGGCAAAGAAGCATTGAGTATTGACGCAAACACGTTCCAGTTTTTTACCCGCAATCCGCGCGGCAGCAAAGTGAAAAAAGTAGATTTTCAGGATGTGGCGGCAATGCTTGCGTTAGGCCAAGAACACCATTTTGCCCCGCTGCTGGGCCATGCGCCTTATACGTTGAATGCTTGCTCTGCAGACCCTCGCATCCGGGAGTTTGCCCATATGGTCATGTCGGAAGATTTAAACAATCTAGAATACGTACCGCATAATTTATATACATTTCATCCCGGCAGCCATGTTGGACAAGGGGTCGAAACAGGTCTTGATTTTATTGTCAAACTTTTAAACCAGATCTTGCGTCCGGAACAGACGACGATGGTCTTACTGGAAACGATGTCGGGAAAAGGCAGTGAAGTAGGTAGTAATTTTGAGGAACTGAACTGGATTATACAACGGACAAGTGTGCCGGAAAAGCTAGGAATATGTTTGGATACGTGCCATGTTTATTCAGCCGGCTATGATATAGTCAATCGTCTCGATGAAGTCTTAGAACAATTTGAACGATGCATCGGCATCGGAAAAATCAAAGCCATTCACTTGAATGACAGCATGACTCCTTTTAACAGCAGAAAAGACCGCCATGCGCGCATTGGGGAAGGAACAATTGGTTTAGAGGCTATCGTCCGTATTATCAACCATCCCCAATTACGCAATTTACCTTTCTATTTAGAGACGCCGAATGATGTGAAGGGCTATGGAAAAGAAATTAGATTATTGCGGGAAAATTATCTTTGAGGATAACTAAAATATGGAGCCATTGCTTCCGGCAGGGTGATGGCGGCCGTAAAAATTGCAGCGATGGACAAAATAAACAATTCATAAAAAGATTTTCTTGTGATATAATCCGAGGTGGTGATGAAGATGATCGTTTTTAAAAATGATTGGCAAAACTTACTAAAGGATGAATTCGAGAAAGAATATTATCAAAAACTGAGACAGTTTTTAATTAAGGAGTATCAAACAAAAACCATATATCCTGGTATGTATGATATTTTTAATGCCTTGCATTATACTGCCTACAGCGAAGTAAAGGTTGTTATATTAGGCCAGGATCCTTATCATGGACCGAACCAAGCGCATGGCCTTAGTTTTTCGGTAAAACCGGGTATCCAACCACCGCCTTCTTTGGTGAATATCTACAAAGAATTGCATGATGATCTAGATTGTCCAATCCCCAAGACAGGCTATTTGAAAAAATGGGCTGATCAAGGAGTATTGCTCTTGAACACAGTCCTCACTGTCATTGCAGGCCACGCCAATTCACATCGGGGAATGGGCTGGGAACGGGTTACAGACCGGATCATCAGTTTATTAAATGAACGCCAGGACCCTATTGTTTTTATTTTATGGGGCAGCCATGCCCAGTCAAAAGCCAATTTGATTACTAATAAAATCCATTACATCATTAAATCGCCTCATCCCAGTCCATTATCAGCCAGTAAGGGTTTTTTCAAAAGTAAACCATTTTCCAAAGCAAATGCGATCCTGGTTTCTATCGGCAAGAAGCCGGTAGATTGGCAGATTGATGATTAAGCGGAGAGGGGGATAAACCACCGCATTTCAATTGTAGAGAGAATAACATTTTAAACGAATGGAAAATATGGTATAATTGTTTGGAAGTAGATGATTGTCAGGAGGACTATATGGGATTTCGCTTAAAACCGCGAGAAGAAAAATTTTTCAAAAATCTTTCGGAAAATACACAGCTTATTCGTGAAGCAGCCGATGTACTAGTTGAAGCCATAAACAATCATGAAAATCTTTTGGAACTGATGGCAAAAGTGGATGACTTGGAACATCAGGCAGATGCGAATACTGCGCAAATTTTCGGATTGCTCAACAAAACGTTTATTACGCCTTTGGACCGGGAAGATATCTACAGCATTGCGCAGAAGTTGGATGATTTAATGGACGGTATCCAAGGAATTATTGAACGTATGGAGTTGTATAATACTGGTGCTCCTTCGGAAGGCGCCAAAGAATTAGTAGCCTTGGTCGTTAAGAGTGTAAAGCAAATTGACAAGTCATTCGGTTATCTTCCGGAACTCAAAAAGCAAAAGGCAAAATTAGAAGTTCGCTGTAATCGGATTTGTGAGTATGAAGTTCAAGCGGATCATCTATATCGTATTGAGATGGCTAAGCTATTTAGGGAATGTAATGATCCCATTGAGATTATCAAATGGAAAGAAATCTTGCTCCAATTGGAAGAAATTTTAGATACATGTGAAGATATTGCAAAATTATTAAGAGGAGTCGTTGTAAAATATGCCTGATTTTACTCTCCTCTATGTTGTGGTTTTTTTTGCGTTGGCTTTTGATTATATTAATGGTTTCCATGATACGGCGAATGCGATTGCTACATCAGTTTCTACCCGGGCATTGTCGCCGCAATTTGCTGTTGTTATGGCAGGTTGTCTCAATTTTATCGGAGCATTGTACAGCACCGGCGTAGCTAAGACTATCGGCGGCGATATTGTTAAGTCGGCATCAATGGTCAATTCTGAAGTAATTATTGCGGCGTTGTTTGGTGCGATTGTATGGAACCTATTAACGTGGTGGCTAGGAATTCCCAGCAGTTCATCCCATGCTTTAGTGGGCGGTGTATTAGGCGCAGTTTTTATTGCTTCCGGCTTCGAGGCGATTAATCTCATTGGGATTCGTAAAATTATCCTGTCCCTTGTATTATCGCCAATCGTTGCGCTGGCGAGCGGATATGTAATTATGATTGCTATGCTGTGGCTATTTGGCCGCTTATCGCCTAATTTGTTAAATTCGGGCTTCAAACGCATGCAGCTTCTATCGGCCAGTTTAATGTCCTTTTCCCATGGTTCGAATGATGCGCAAAAAGCCATGGGGATTATTACGCTGGCGCTGCTTAGTTCTGGCCATCTATCAACTTTGGAAGTACCCTTATGGGTAAAATTATCGTGTGCGATTTCCATGGGATTGGGCACGATGGTTGGCGGCTGGAAGATTATTAAAACGATGGGCGGAAGAATTTTCAAACTGGAACCAATCAACGGTTTTGCGGCTGATTTGAATTCGGCGTTGGTAATTTTTGCTGCTACGAATTTGCATTTGCCGGTTAGCACTACGCACGTAGTTTCAGGGTCGATTATGGGTGTAGGTTCAGCCAAACGGGTAACGGCTGTGCGATGGAATGTAGCGCAGCAAATGTTGTTTGCTTGGGTACTCACGATCCCTTTTAGTGCTGTCACGAGCGCACTAATGTACAAAGTGATGACGATGTTCCTTCGTTAATATCCTAAGCTGAGGCGGCTTGATAGGTTGCCCAGCTTTTTTAGTCTTATGGAAAGTATAAATACTTTCCATGACATAAGTGCAACCAGCGGCTTCCACCGTCGCTTAAAAGCTCGGCGCAAGCCGGGTTTTCTAAATTTGCAATAATTTACATTTTTCGGGAATGAAGATGGAAGAGTAAAGATAAAAGTGATATAATAGATGCTGTTGATAATGTTTTGCCTTAAAGGAGACTTTTTGCCCTCATGAAAAATGTTTATGATGAAGTACAGATTTTTTTTGACCAAGAGATGAATTGGGACCCGTTTATTCAACAGGAGACTATCGAAGGTTTTTTGCGTCAAAAAGCTTGGCAGGGAAGCAGTGATAAGAAGTTACAGGAAATTTGGCAGAATTTGCGGATGTTCATTCTTTATTTGGCCCATTCGGAACATGATAATTTAGATGAAATTACGTGTAGGGAATATAGCGTGATTATAGAATGGCTAGTAGGCTGTGTTTCTGGTTTTAAAGCGACTTTAGGTGCGATTTCATACTTCTTTGACGTTTTGTTATCCTTTTTTCAGTTTCTGCAAAATAAAAAAATGGTTGATACCACGGAGGAATTAGAGTCTGCAATCCGCTTAATACCATCAGGAGAAAAAAATGAAATCGTCCACTCTCTGTTTTTTGAGGAAAATAATCCGCATTTGCCGTCCAAGGCTGCGCAACAAGTGACCGGGAAGACGTCTCTACACTGGAATGAAATAAATAATCAAGAACTCGTCAGCCGTTTGATGGGACGGTTGGGTTCTTATTTTCAAAACGAAGATTTTAGCGCCGATTTTCGGCGGGCTTTGCTTTGGTATACAGGGCCTTACAATAAAATTCCCGGGAAAGACCAAGAAGAATTTTGGCTGAGTTTCTGGGATTATTTTTTATTAGATTATCATTTGTTGCGTAATGACAAAAAAGCCTTGACCCATTTTCATGAAACGCATGCTAAGAATTTAACTTTTGAAGAACATCGTATTTTGAGTGCAATGATGAATGTCCGCTTTGTTGTTTTTTATGTTGAACGCATTTTGCCTCAACAAAAAATTCAATGTGTAGATTTGTTTTCTGGTGAAAAATTCCAATTGACTTGTCCGGATATAGATTACAAAAGAATGAAAAAACTGCTTTTTTACGGACATGTTTTTTTAGAAAATTCTGTGCTTCTTAATTACATGACGAGTGTTGAAATTAGTATGAACCTTCGTCGGCGTATCCGACAAGAAGTCTTGCGCCAGAAGGCCATGTTTTCAATCCAAGATCCGAACGGATCCTGGAAAGATTTTTATGATCGCCATGCTTTGTTGGTGCGGCATACGATTGAAATGCTGCTAACAACAGCAAAAGTGAATGTTACTCCTTTTGAACCGCTGGAGAGGAAATTCCCGGTAATTACAGAAAAATATGTTCCGAATGTGGATGTTCAGGAATTGGTGTCGCAAGCAATCCCTAAATATGGTTTTTCCTACCATGATGTGCAGATAGCACGAAAATTATGGCATGATTTTTCTCAACTTGCCGGGATTGCTGTTCGTAAGCCGAAGATTTGGGCTGCTACGGTGTTGTATGTATATTCACGCCTTAATTCTCCACATGGCATTCCAGCAGAAGATCTTGCCCGCGGTTTTCGTATATCGGTTGCCAGTATTTATAGCAGCAAGAAAAAAATGGCCGATTTGTTACAGTTACACCCCTATGATCCACGGTATTTGAATGAAGAAGGGTTTATTTACTTAGTATATTCATCATAACCTTATTGGAAAAGGCAGTTGGAGGGAGATTATAATGTCGCAGTGCACGCAGTGTGCCGCAGAGATCAAGGAAGGGATGACTTACTGTCCGAAATGCGGACAAATGTGTTCTGCCGTACAGGTATTAACACCTCAGGAACGAGAAAACTTTCAAGGGATAACAATCCAGGATGATAAGGACGAACAGGCATCTGGCTATGAACAGCGAAGTTTTGAGTCGGGGCAAAGAGTATATGTTCGCCATATTCAATTTGGTTCATCCGGATTTATTGTAAAATTAATTCTTCTTGTGATCACCCTATTGTTCATTTTCGTTTTCCTGCCGATGGCGATGATGTTTGCAGCAGCCGGTATTCTTGGTTGGTTTATCATCCGCCTGTTAAAACGGTAAGGTTGTGAAAAATAAATAATGCCGTCAATTCAAACAAAAATCCTGGCCTATGCCGCATTATTGCCGCTTAGCCCAGGATTTTTAATAGAAAATATAATTTCGGATGTAAATTGTATGGTTACGTTTGTCGGCCTAAAAAGAATCCCGGGCATTGTAAAATGGATCGTGTCCGACAGGACAATGGTTAAGGGCATAATCGATCCCCTTCAGCAATGATTGCTTATCTTCAGGGAAAGTGCCTGCAAGCGGCAAGATATTAGAAATATGATTGCTGCGGAATATGCACGGTTTAGTGACAGAAATATTTTCTACGAGCAACTTGACTTCTTGTAATATACCATGGGCTGACAAAGGGCGGAAAGTACCGTTATCAGCAGCCCGGCGCAGTTCTGATCCGGGATGCAGCATCAGCGTCAGCGCGCTTAAAAATGTGGGATTAATGGCACTGACGACTTGGGCGGTGTGAATGGCATGCTGACGGCTGCGTTCTTGTCCTCCAAGACCGAGAATAACCATCGCGGATAGCTTGATATCGGCAGCCAGAACTTTTTGACCGGCTTCGATTATTTCGGCGGCAGTGACTCCTTTGTTGACGGCCTGCAAGACTTCATCATCACCGCTCTCGATTCCCAAATAAACGGTATAGAGGCCAGCTGCGCGCAGTTTTGCCAGGTCTTCGGCTGATTTTCGCAAAATCGAGATTGGACCGCCGTAGCAAGTGATCCGTGTTAGATGGGGAAACACTTGATGCAAATGTTCCATGATGGCCAAAAGATGTTCAGTTGGAGCAATGAGAGCATCTCCATCGGCAAGAAAAACGCGCCGTACATGAGAATATCTGCGCGCATAAGCATCGATCAATGCAATTATTTCCGGCAATGGCCGGATGCGGAACCGAACATCTTTATACATGCCGCAAAAAGTGCAGGTGTTGTGTGAACAACCAATTGTAACACGCAAAATGAGACTGTTTGCCTCGTTCGGCGGCCGGAAGACCATGCCTTCAGCAGGATCGATCATTTTGTTTCATCTCCTCCAAGAAGCTGTTTTTTGAGCGTCTGATAGCGTGATGTGTAGTACAACGTGTTTTGGGCTTCCCGATGATCGAAGCCGTAGGCGCGGCGGCTGACTGCCAATACCGGCGGGGCCTGGATCCTTTTGGCTACGGCCATTCCGGTGTACAGTCTCCACCAACGTTCAAGATCGGTGATGAATTCTTGTGCGGTTTTGAATATCCGGTTTACCAATCCAGATTGACAGCCGAGTTTTTTTTCTAATATTCCCTCGGCGTACCAGGAAAGGATATCTTCCGGGGTAGCCCGGTTCCAATGCTCTACAAAAGCGCGGAATAAATAATCGTGATACGGATAAATCAAAGGGTCGCCTTTGCCTTCGTCAACGGATTGGTCGAAAGATAATTCTGCGCTGGGGACCAGTGTGATTGTTTCTTTAGGAATAACTTCTTTTTGGTAGACGTGTTCATTTAAGTATGCCGCCATTTCATAAACCTGATGTTTCCATAGATCGGCGATCGCAGCCAGAAAGCCGGCTTGGTCGCCATATAATGTGGAATAACCAACGGTAAGTTCGCTTTTATTGGCATTACAGGTGAACCCGCCGCCAAAGGCAGCTGCTATTCCGGCTAGAATCCGCGAGGACCGGTCCCTTGCTTGAATGTTCTCGGCAACAAAGGAAGAAACGGTTAACGAAAATTGTTCGCCGGTATGTAAGTTGTGGACCGGTGTTTGCTGGATTTGTTCTATTGTATGCGTGACTGCTTCTTGGATAGGAATAATTGCATACAGACAGCCAAGGTTTCTTGCCAACTGAGAAGCTAAATCCTTCGTTGTTTGTGAATTGTAAATACTGGGCATATTGATTAAAAGAACGTTCTCAGGACCTAAAATTTTCACGTACAAAGCGGCGGCAACCGCGGAATCGATCCCGCCGGAGACCCCGATGACGACTTTGTTCATTTGAATGGATTTTAGAAACTGGCTAATGCCGAAATGCAAAACATGGTAGATCGTATCAATTCCATAATCGTCCGGCACTGCCTTTGAAGATTGCAGAAGGTTTGCAGAAAGGTCAAAATCAATACATTTAAGAAGCGGCGTAAATGGCGGGCAATAATCGGCAATGTTGCCCAATTTGTCATACGCTGTACTGAACCCGTCAAAAGTATAGACGGTTTTTCCGTTATTTTGCAATCCGACATTATTTACGTATACCAACGGAACACCGTATTGTTTTGTATTATTGGCAAAAACACGGTTCCGTTTGTTGTTTTTGCCCAAGGTGAAGGGAGAACTGGAAATATTGATGAATAAATCAATGCTGCTGTTTTTTAGAAGCATGGCAGCGGGATCCAGTGTATAATCATCGCTCCAGGAATCCTCGCAAATAAGGCAGCCAAGATTTATTTGTTGGTTAGCAATTGATAGTCGTACCGGTTGTGCAAGTTCGTTGACAGGTTGATTTAATTCAGCGGCTAATTTCGGCAGGCTGTAAAAATGCCGGTTGTCATCGAATTCCCGGTAGTTTGGCTGCAACGTTTTTATCCGAAAGGGGTAAGGGAATTTTTCACCGCCAATTAATTTGCCGTTTTGGGCAATAAAGCAGGCATTGTACTTTCGGACGCGGCCATCATCATTTTTTTTATTCCAATCTACACCGATATTGCCGAATACAATGCACAGGCCGGCAGACGCTTCAACGATTTTTTGTCCATACATTTCGCAGTCGCGCAGAAAAGCCGGCTGCTCCCAGGTATCGCCCAACAAGTAACCGGGAATGGCCATTTCGGGAAAGATAATAATATGTGCTTTTTGCGCGCGCGCGGAAGCAACCATGGTCATCATCGTTTGGAAATTACTATCCGGGCGGCCAGGGATTACTTCCATTTGTCCTAAAGCTATACGTAACAAAAATGTCACCTCTTTTGCAGGAATGAAGACTTAAATTGTGGAAAACATGTATACATTCTCTGTAATGATAAAAATGTCCTTTATTATAGTAGGAGATGAATAGTATGAGAATAAGTTATTTGATTGCCAACTGCCATTGACAGGAAGGAAAATTGGCGTTATCATCAGCGGAGGAAATATCCATTGCCGGAAGTACGGAACAATTTTTGCTGGCATGAACGAACAAGGCAGATTCCAAATAAATGCAGGTTTGCTTTAGACAAAGTTGCCTGTAGCCTTAAGATATAAGGATCTTGCACGGATACCTGTTCCCTGAAGGGGTATGCAGGCTGTGTGAAGGAAAAATCGTATTGGGGAGTGTTTACCATTAATTTTCAGGCCGTTTCATTGAGCGATAAGCCGATATTTGATCGTTATTTTCATGAAAAATATTACGAAGGATCCGAATGTAATTTCACGACCCTATTCATGTGGAGGAAAGGCTATTCGATACGCTGGGCTATCGAAGAGGATTTTTTCTATATTCTGGCCGCGTACGATAATACGCCGTATATGTTGCCGCCTTTCGGACTTTCCACGCACTCGGAAGAAAATTTCATGCGGGCGGTTGATCGCGCCATAGAGTATTTTTCGGCCAACGGAATAGCTTTTAGTATGCGCGGTGTTTCATCTATAATGGTGGAACGCCTGGAACGTTTGCGTCCGGGTTTCTTTAAGATTGAGCCGCGGCGTGAAGTTTTTGATTACGTGTATAATGTCAAGGATTTGATAGAACTGAAAGGGAAAAATTATCGCAACAAGGTAAACCATATCAATAGTTTTAAACGGGAATACAGCCAGTACGAATATTTGCCGCTGAGTGCCGAATTGGTACCGGAGTGCATTGAATACGAACTGGAATGGTGTGCGAAACGGGAGTGCGAAGGTGATCTCAGTTTGCTGATGGAAAGAGAAGCCATTATTGATGCTTTAAAGCATTATGATCAATTAGGGTTCAAAGGCGGAGTCATAAAAATTGACGGCAAGGTAGAAGCTTTTACTTTAGGGGAACAACTTAATTCTGATACGGCGGTGATCCATGTCGAGAAAGGCAATCCCGATATACGCGGGATTTATCCAATCATTAACCAGGAATTTTTACGCAACACCTGGTCGCATATGAAGTTTGTCAACCGTGAAGAAGATATGGGCATCGAAGGCTTGCGGATCGCAAAAGAATCTTACCGTCCGGTAAAATTGGTTGAGAAATACGAGGTAACTTTGCAAACGGGGTGTTGAAATGGAAATTCGTCTCGCACGGGATGAGGATACGGAAGCTGTAAAATGGTTATGGTCGTATTGTTTTGAACATGAAACCGATCCATTTTTTATCTGGTATTTTTCGAACTATTACAAGGCCGAAAATACTCTTGTAGGCTATGAGCAGGGCACTTTGGCGGTTTCATTGCAGCTCATTCCCTACAAGTTATTCCTGCGGGGCCAGGTGATCCCTATGTCGTACGTGGTCGGTGTGGATACCGACCCGCAAATGCGCAGCGGAGGCAGAATTAACGATTTAATGCGGGAAGCGCTTGTTGAAATGCGCCGCCGAAATCACCATGCCAGTATTCTTATGCCGTTTAAAGCCGGATTTTATTATCCGTACCAGTGGGAAATTTGTTACCATCACTATAAATATGTCTTGTCCTTGGATGACCTTAAGCCTGTAGCTGCAAAGGGCGGAACTTTTATGCCCGTTCGTGATGATCAAGCTTCTATTGATGCGCTGGCGGAGGTGTACCACAAGTTTGTTCAGGGCCGGCATGGATATGTTGTCCGCTCAAAGGACGATTGGCAGGCCGCAATAGGCGGTTTATTCGCTGAAAGCGGGTTTTGTTATTTGGTTATGCTGGATGGGAGTCCGTCAGGCTATGTGATGTATACAATCCAACAGAAGCGTATTGTGGTACGGGAAATGGCGTATTCGGGGCAGGAAGCGCAACAAAAATTATTCTATTTCTTATATAACCATAGATCACAGGTTAGCCAGGTGGAGTGGAACGCGCCGCTTGATGATACGACTGCTTTTTCACTCTTTGATCCAAAACAGGATATCCGTTTCTTTCCGTTCATGACCGGGCGGATTGTCGATGTTGCGAAACTGTTGACAGCAATTGGCTATCCTGCTGGTGCCAAGGGAAAACTTGTCTTCCACATCGATGATGGATCGGCAGAGTGGAATGAAAAGGATTTTGTTTTAACGGTGGCAGATGGTCGGGGAACGGTTGTTGCAGAAAGTGACCAGGCGCCGGATTTTCGCTGTTCCGTAGGAGCGTTGACCCAGTTAGTGTTTGGACGGTTAAGTGTTTTGCAACTGGTCTCGATGAACAGGATGCTTGTCAATAACCGGGAAGCAATTGATTTGCTGGATGTGTTTTTTCCAGTATGTAATAATTATATTAATGAGTATTATTAATTTGTTCGTACACCAGAAAGCATAACATTATATCTACGCACAGACTGTAAGATCCGCTTTTTAACCGGATCAACAGTCTGTAGCTCGAAATAAGTGCGGCTAATCTTCCGATGGATTTTCCATCGGAAGAAAGTCTTCTAATCTGGTGTACATAAGTGCAACCAGCAGTTTGCGCCGTCGCTATACAAGTGAGCCTTGGTTTCAAAAGGGTATAACACCTTTTGAAAACTTAGAGCGAACTTATTTCGAGCTTTACAGCCTATTGAACCCAACACGGGTAGGGGTTTATAGGCTGTTAGCGAGATAAAGCTCGGCGCAAACTGGGTTTTCTAAAAATTGCTAAGAAGAAACTTGCTGTGAGGCTCTTGTGAAGCAGGAATTTCTATTGTCTTGTGGAATAATTAACCTAATATAATTTGTCAGGAGGGATAAATGTGGGGACTGTAATGGGTGACTGTCCGATTATTATGGCGATTGTGCAAGAACATCGAACGGAAACAGCGGTCAAAGTGCAAGATATTCTGACAAAGTATGGTTGTTATATTCGTGTTCGTTTGGGATTGCATGATGCGGCAATGTTGGAATGTACCAACAGCGGGATCATCCTGCTGCAACTATGCGGTGAGAGTATTCCGATCGAAGAAATGGAAAAAGAACTGCAAGCTGTGCCTAATGTTAAAGTGCGGCATATGTCATTAAACTTCTGACGAGAGGCGCGGGCAACCGCGCTTTCTTAGTCCATCAGAAAGTATAAAATTTTCCTCTACGCACAGACTGTAAGATCCTTTTTAAGGATCAACAGTCTGTAGCTCGAAATAAGTGCGACTAAACTAAAGATGGATAATTCCATCTTTAGCAAGTCTTCTATACCTGATGGACATAAGTGCAACCGACGGCTTCTGCTGTCGCTAATAAGTGAGCCTTGGTTTCAAAAGGCGTTGTAACCCTTTTGAAACCTTAGAGCGAACTTAGTTCGAGTTTTACAGCCTGTTAACACTACATCGTAGGGTTTATAGGCTGTTAACGAGATAAAGCTCGGCAGAAGCCGGGTTTTCTAATTTTTGCTGGAAAATACAAAATAAAGTGAGTGAAGAAGAGTATGAAAGCAAAAGTTTATTTAATAAAAACCAGGGATGGCGCTTCGGTGGAGGAACAGGCGGAGGCAATGCGTAAAATTTACGAAGCTTCCGGCGCGGAAAACGTAATTGATGCCCGTGATTTTGTTGCGATTAAGCTGCATGTTGGGGAAAAGAGCAACACAACATATGTAAAACCGGCAATCATTCGGGAATTAGTGGATAAGGTGAAGGAAAAACGCGGACTACCTTTCCTAACAGAGACCTCCACCTTGTATAAAGGCGAACGGGAAAATGCTGTGAAACATATTTTACATGCACACCGGCATGGGTTTGGTATCGATAACGTCGGTGCGCCGTTTATTATGGCGGATGGCCTTCAAGGCAATTCTGAGCAAGAAGTGGTTATTGAGGGCGAACTGCATCAATCGGTGAAGGTCGCTCGTGAAATACTGACTACCGATGCTTTATTGGTGGTGTCGCATCCAACCGGCCATGTGGCAGCCGGTCTTGGCGCGTGTATTAAAAACCTGGGAATGGGTTTGGCCAGCAGGATGGGCAAAATGCGGCAGCACTCTGCCATGCTGCCGGAAATCATCACGACGAAATGTAAATTCTGTAAAAAATGTATTCAATGGTGTCCGGAAGGAGCGATCATTGAAGTTGAAGGAAAGGCCTTCATTGTTGCCGAACGTTGTATCGGCTGTGGTGAATGTTTGGCGGTTTGCCGTTTTGATGCCGTCAAGTATGACTGGGGGCGTGAATCCGGCTATATGCAAAGAAGCATGGCGGAGCATGCTTTTGGCGCTTTACAGGGGAAAACCGGCAAATGCTTCTTTTTTAACGTCTTGATTGATATGACCAAGGACTGCGATTGTTTTAATGTTAAACAAACCAAGATGGGACCAGATATTGGTATTTTGGCTTCCGCCGATCCAGTGGCAGTTGATAAGGCAACTTTAGATTTAACGTCAGCTGCCTACGGAAAAACAATTGCGGAAATTTCATATTCCCATCACGATGCCTTGATCCAAATCGAACATGCTGCTAAAATTGGGATGGGATCAATGGACTATGATCTGATTACCATTTAAGAGAGGGAACGCCGGTGAAGACAAACGCTGCCCGCATTCTTGACGGGCTGCATATTTCGTATACAATAAGTGAGTATCAAGTCGATGAAAATGACTTAGGGGCGGAAACGGTTGCCCGGAAAGTTGGCATGCCGGTCGAACAAGTTTTTAAGACACTGGTAGCCCGGGGCGATAAAACCGGTGTTTTGATGGCTTGTATCCCTGGCGCTGCTGAACTGGATTTAAAGGCTTTGGCAGTCATCAGCCGCAATAAAAAAGTGGAAATGGTCCATTTAAAAGAGGTTCAACCGTTGACGGGTTATATTCGCGGCGGGGTTTCGCCGTTGGGGGCAAAAAAACAGTATCCGGTATATATCGATGCCAGTATTCTTCAATGGCCGGAAGTAGCCGTCAGTGCCGGTATACGCGGCAAACAGATTGTTTTAGCACCGGGTGATTTGGTGCGGGCGGTGAACGGCCAAATAGGTTCGCTGGTTCGTTCGCAGTGTAAATGAAAATACGAATGTTTTAGGAGAGATGTTTGTTATGAATTATGTCAGTACTCGCGGCAGTCGGGAGGCTGTTACTTCCGCTATGGCGATCCAGAGAGGCATTGCACCGGATGGCGGTTTGTTTGTTCCGGAAAATATTCCCCAGGTTGACGCTGGCTTTATTGCGTCGTTGGTTCCGTTGGATTATCGCCAGCGTGCGCAGGCGATATTGGCCCGTTTTCTTACTGATTATAGTGAAAAGGAATTGCAAGAGTGCCTTGCCGCCGCATACAGTGCGGATAAGTTCGACTGTCCGGAAATCGCTCCGCTGAATACGGTTGGCGAACTCAATATACTGGAGTTATGGCATGGGCCGACCAGCGCGTTCAAAGACATGGCGTTGCAGGTGTTGCCCCGGTTGTTGTCACTTGCTTTGACGAAAAACCAGGAAAAATCCGATATTGTGATTTTGGTAGCGACCTCCGGCGATACCGGCAAGGCTGCATTGGAAGGGTTTAAAGATGTTCCGCGTATACGGATTATTGTTTTTTACCCGCATAATGGTGTCAGCAACATCCAGCGGTTGCAGATGGTTAGCCAGGAAGGCAGCAATGTTGATGTAGTTGCAGTCCGGGGGAACTTTGACGATACCCAGACCGGCGTGAAAATATTGTTCCAGGATGAGAAGTTCCAAGACAAATTAGCAGCTTCCGGGTTGCAGTTCTCTTCGGCCAACTCGATTAACTGGGGTCGGCTGGCACCGCAAATCATCTATTATTTCAGCGCATATGCCGATTTATTGGCGAATAACCGGATTATGTCCGGCCAACCGGTGAATTTTGTCGTTCCAACCGGAAATTTTGGTAATATTTTAGCCGGCTATTATGCAAAATTGATGGGTCTGCCGGTTGGACGGTTAATTTGTGCCTCCAATAGTAATAATGTCTTGACGGATTTCTTGCAAAACGGGGTCTATGACCGTAAACGGGAATTTTTCAAAACGTTGTCGCCCTCTATGGATATCCTGGTGTCCAGCAATTTAGAACGGCTGTTGTATCACATTACGAGTGGTAATTCTGTTCAAGTGGCTGAATGGATGGAAAAATTAAAAAAGCAGTAGAAAGTATACTGGAAGTGGTAGATTTAAAGGAGTACA
>CAYUNV010000004.1:0-13589 GCA_964446265.1 uncultured Negativicutes bacterium
AATGCCTGAGGGTATGCGGGGTTATCTCTTTTTCGATCTGGGCAACTTCAGCATACTTTTTAATAATTTTCCAAAACCCTTGCCGCGTCATCTGTCTGCCGTGCTGGTTGACAAATAAGGCGTCCGATTTACGCAAACGGACCATTTTTTGCCGTCCCTTGTTGAGGTAGTCTCCAATACAACGGGCGGCAATTGATCCAAACGGCACAATCCTTTCTTTAGAACCTTTCCCGTAACATTTCACGTAACCTAAATCCAAATTGATATCTGCCAGGGAAAGAGAAATCAATTCAGAAACCCGGGTTCCCGTGGCATATAGTAATTCCAACATCGCCTTGTCCCTAAGACCGGACGGCAACAGAGGATTCGGCTGTTGCAGAAGCAGTTCTACCTCTTGTTCCGTCAATACACGAGGAAGTTTTTTCTCCAATTTGTGGGATTCCATGTTCATCGCCGGATCGCGGCTAATATAGTTTTCGCGGGAAAGATATTGGAAAAATGCTTTGATGGCCGCCAAATTGCGTGACACAGTCGACATCTCGCGGCCATGCGATTTCAACGAATTAAGGTACTGGACAATCGTTCCCCTATTGGTTTCCGGCAGCAAATCAATTTTATTTTCTTTTAGGTATTCGGAAAATTGGCGAATATCTCTTCCGTATGATTCCAGGGTGTTTTTAGACAATCCGCGCTCTACTGCAAGATAATTGATGAATTCATCAACATAAGTCTCCACACTCATCATCCTTTTAAAAAAATGAAATGCTTTTGGTCACACTCCGTAAATATTCCAATTCTACACTTGAAAACATTCCCCTTTTTTTCCATTCTGTTTTGCAGAAATTTTTCTTTTTTCTGAGAACGAACAACAACAAAAAACGGCAGAAAAAGAGAGGGATAACTCCCATCTTTTTTCTGCCGTTTTTGAACATATTTTGATTTAAGAAAGGACGCCGGAAAGCAATAACGCCAACATCGATTTTGCGTCACAAATAGCGCCCGTATTAATAAACGAACGAATTTGTTCAGAGGTGTAAATTTCTACATTAATGAATTCGTCATCGTCCGTGCTTTGTTTGGCTTCTGACAACTGCCCCGCCACATATAAATGAATTTTTTCATTCGTAAATCCAGGAGTCGTGTATACCGATGACAAATATTGCAACGAACCGGCGGTATAGCCCGTTTCTTCCTCTAACTCACGATAAGCGCAGGAAAGCGGTTCTTCGCCCGGGGCCAATGTTCCTGCAGGTATTTCAAGCGTCAATGCCCCCACAGCATGCCGGTATTGTCGAACCAACACCACCCGGCCATCGGCAGTAACCGGAACAATAGCCACCGCGCCCGGATGCTCTACTACTTCTCTTGTACTGCTCCCGCCATCCGGCAAAGTTACGGTATCGCGTCGCAATTTTATGATTCTTCCATCATATAACAACTTGGAATCAACCAACTTTTCTGTTAGATCCATTCTTTTGCCCCCAGACAATGTTCCAAAATTTATAATTTATTTGTATTATACTGCTCCCGGATATTGTATTCGCCGTTTTAAAACAAATACAGGGTAATCAACCTCTACATTCTCCGACAGCCACTCCGGCACAACCACCCATAAAATCGGCAATTGCAATTCTGCTGCCACGCTCTCAACAATTTTCAGGCCCTCATAAACATGTGAGCTGGTAGTTTCTTGAGCAAGATTGGTATTGGAAATCAAGCCGCTGATTTGCAACCGTGAAACTTGCTCAATACGGCGCAGCGTTTGAATAATCCCGTCTTTATCCTTGGTAAAAGGCCGGCAAGTATTAATGACCATACTGGCTTGATAAGAAGATGCTTTTAGCTGTTGTTGCAGTTGACCAAGGACAATTGCAGATTCCCCGCCGCCAACGTCCATAATCACATGATAGTTCACATCACACAGTATTCTCGACAAATTTTGCGGCAGTATCGGTAAATCTGCGCTCGACAGCCGTTTATCCGAAGCAACCAAAACGATTCCGCTTTCCTCTAAAACCTGATCATGGTCGCGTGTTCGAAAATAAGGTTTCACTAAATCAATATCGACGATTGCTGTATTAGTCCCGTTGGCACGCAATGCTAACGCATAATTCATAGCCAATTCTGTCTTGCCGCTTCCAAACTCGCCCATTAAGATTTTCACCCGAGAACTACCCTGTAATAATTTTTCATACGCTTCCATCTTGTTCTCCTTCAATCCTTGCTTTTTTCTTTTCCTTTTTCCAACTTTGTTTCTTGGCCTGCGCAGCAGCCAGCAATTGTTCCGCATTTTCCACTGCCAGCCGGTTTAAATTATCTCCGCCCATCATTCGGGTAAGTTCGATTAACCTCGCTGGATGGTCCAACGTTCGGACAACCGTCTGAGTCCGGTCGCCGTTCACGTTTTTTTCAATATAAATATGAGAATCAGCCATACAAGCAATATGCGGCAGGTGCGTGATGCATAATACCTGTTTTTCACAACCGACCCGGCCAATCTTTTCGCCCACCATTCTTGCAGTCTGTCCGCCAATCCCAGTGTCAATTTCATCGAACACCATGGTGCCCATATCATCCCGTTCAGCGGAAACAGACTTTATTGCCAAAGCGATCCGCGATAATTCACCACCAGAAGCAATTTTTTGCAACGGCTTCGGTTCTTCTCCCGGATTTGCCGAAAACAACAAAATCAACTCATCAGTGCCGGTAGGAGAAAACGTGCTGGTAGGAATGACTTTCGCCGTCAATATTGCTTTAGCCATTCCCATATCCGCCAAATGAGAACAGACTTGCGCCGCCATTTTTTCCGCTGACCGGTTGCGTAGATAATGCAGTTGGTCTGCAGCCGCACGTAATTGCACCTGAAGTTTATCCCGGCGTTGAACATAATTTGCCGTTCGTTCTTCATGGTTCACAATGGAGTCTAATTCTGCCAAAGCTTGCTGGTAATAGGCTAAAATTTCTTCTTCCGTAGCCCCATACTTTTTCTTGAGTTTATAAAGAATATCCATCCGTTCTTGCAATTGGGACAAGCGATTTGAATCAAAATCCATATTTTCCGCATAATCACGCAGACCGCTTCCTGCTTCCTCTAACTGATAGAAAGTGTCATTGATAGCAGTCAAATATGCCTGCAATCGTTCATCATAGCGCGCGATATACTCTATTTCCCGTTTTATCTCCGCCAAGTCGGCAATAACGCCATTGTGCTCCCCAGACGGTCCTTGATAAAAAAGAGAATAAATACGTTGGATGGATTTATTGATCTTCTCTGCATTAGTAAGGAGAGAAATTTCGTTCTGTATCGCTGCTTCTTCGCCAATCCTAAGGTTTGCCGCACTAATCTCCTGGGTTTGCCAAGTCAACATATCCTGTCGCTGGGCCCGCTCCCGGGCGCTGGCTTCCATAGCCGACAGCTGTTTGGTGACTTCCAGCCATTCTTGATAGATCGTTTGATACGATGCAAGAACCGGCTGTATCCCAATTGTGCAGGCATCAACCAACGTTAAATAAAATTCGGGCCGCAATAAGGCCTGGTTCTCATGTTGTCCGTGCATATCCACGAGAAATCCACCGATTTTTCGTAAAATGGATACGGGTACATTACACCCGTTCACCAGGGTTACATTTTTCCCATGGATTGATAAGCGGCGGCTTACAATCAGTTGATTATCATCCTCAAGTGGAATTCCTTGCTCTTCCAGTATCTTGCTAACTGGATGGCTGCCGGAAAGTTCAAACACAGCTTCCACGCGAAAATAATCACAGCCAGAACGAATGGCATCGGTAGAAGCCCGCCCTCCCAATACACTGTTGAAAGCGTCAATTAATATTGACTTTCCCGCCCCGGTTTCACCGGTTAAAATGTTTAATCCCTCAACAAATTCAATTTTTGCTTCTTCAATCAACGCAAAATTCATTACATGTAAGGATTTCAGCAATCGCCATTCCCCACTTTGCTTTTAAATTATGCTTACGAATGCAGCAGAGCCTTAAATTTTGCCATGACTTGCGGAACTACTTCCGGCGGCTTGACAATGACAAAAATAGTGTCGTCTCCCGCTACGGTTCCTAAAATTTCCGGCCATTTCACAGAATCTATCGTATAGGCAATCGCCTGCGCCGTTCCCGGCAAAGTTTTCAGCACAATGATATTAGAACTGTAATCAATATCGACGAGAGAATCCCGAAACGTCCTTTCCATCCGGGACTGGCAAAGAACAATATTTTGTTCCTGCGGAAACGCATAATGATAACGTCCGTCGCTTGTAGGGACTTTAACCAGCATTAACTCCTTTATATCCCTTGAAACTGTGGCTTGTGTCACTGTTATATTTTCCAACCGCAATGCCTCAGCCAAATCTTCTTGCGTCTCAATTACCTTGCGTTCGATTATCTCTTTAATTTTTGCATGACGCAGTCCCTTCACCGGTTTCCCCTCCTATTTTTTCGATCATATATAATACCGGCGGCTGATTCACTTGGTTCAGCATCGCATAACTGCTTGCAACATATTCTTGTTGCGAAAGCGATTGTAAAAAATGTTGAAGCGTCACACTCTCTTCTTCGCCTGACGGATAACCAGGATAAGCAACCACTGATACCTTGCCGCCTAACGAAAGACGCGGCAATAGCTTTTGCAGTGCTGATACCGTTGTTTTTGCCTGCGTAGTAATCGTTTTTGAACCACCTGGCAAATAAACCAGGTTAAACATAGCGACATCGATTTCCCTGGTTAAATGAGAAACGATCTCAACGTGACTGTCTAAAATGCAGTGAACTTTCGAAGCAAACCCTTGAGCAGCAATTCGCTGCGTTGTTTTATCCAATGCAATTTGTTGTATATCAAATGCGAAAATAGCTGTGGTTGCCGGCGTATTTTTGGCTAAAAACAAGGTGTCATGTCCATTTCCCGCCGTTGCATCAACAACACATTGCGCGCGTGACAGGGATGCAGCCAGCAATTGATGAGCCATATTTACCGCATTAGATAACTTCATACTCGTGGCCTCGCCGTAATTTCGTTCGTAATGTTTGATAATAACTGGATTCGGAAAAACGGACAAACCGAGCCCGGTAAGGAGATCGTTTCACCAGTACGACATCTTCCGGTAATAATTTATAGACGGTCTGCCCATCGACAGTCAATACTATATCCTCATGCGTTGCTTGCAATAAAATTTTTATTTCCTCTTTTTCCGAAACAACCAAAGACCGGGTATGAAGAGAATGCGGGCAAATCGGCGTCAATATGATTACTTTTAAACTTGGATTGACAATGGGTCCGCCGGCAGAAAGAGAATAGCCGGTAGATCCGGTTGAAGTCGCAACAATTAATCCATCAGCCGGATAATCCGTTGTAAATTGCCCGTCAATAAACAGTTTCATCCGGATCATGCGGGAAAATCCGCCTTTACTCACAACAACATCGTTTAAAGCCGATGAAAGATAGATAGTATCATTGTCTCTAACGATCATTGCATCCAACATCAATCGTTCTTCAATATAATAATCGCCATTGATAATTTTATCCAAAGCCTGTCCCAGTTGCGGCAACTCCACTTCCGTCAAAAAGCCGAGCTGCCCCATATTCACACCGCATACAGGAATTCCAACCGGCGCGATTTCACGGGCTGTGCTCAGCAAAGTCCCGTCGCCGCCCAACGTCATGCCAAGAGTAATTTCTTCCTGCATTTTTTCCCGGCTGCCGGCAAGTTCAGGGTAACCCATTTCCTGCGCCGCCGTTTCACTCATCATAATTTTAACGTTCCGCTCTTTCAAATATTGTATCATCCAGCCCAATACCGTTCCTACACTTTGTTTTTTGGTATTGGGAAAGAGACCGATCGTCAACACATCACAAACCCCCATCAGGCTATTAATGCCGCATGCGCTTCCTGCACAACCTGCTCCACCGCGTCCGTTGTAATTTTGCCGGGTTCTGGAGATTTAAGCAAAAGCAGCAGATATTCAATGTTCCCTTCCGGTCCCTTGACCGGTGAAAAAGTCAACCCTTGCAAAGAAAAGCCGAGCTCTTGGGCAGTACCCATTACTTTCGTAATTACTTCCCGGTGAACTTGTGGATCCTTTACTACCCCTTTTTTGCCCACCTTTTCTTTTCCCGCCTCAAACTGGGGTTTTATTAATGCCACCACTTTTCCCTGCGGCAGCAGTAATTTATACACAGTCGGCAACACTTTATCCAAAGAGATAAACGCTACGTCAATCGACACAAAGTCCAATAATTGTCCGATATGGTCCGGTTCAACATTACGAATATTCGTTCTTTCCATATTGATGACCCGGTCATCTGTCCTAAGAGACCAAGCAAGCTGACCATAACCGACATCAATCGCATAGACACGGGCAGCGCCATTTTTTAAAGCGCAATCAGTAAAACCGCCTGTCGACGCGCCGATATCTGCCATTACTTTTCCCTTTAAATCGAGGGAAAAAGCTTGTAATGCTTTAGCCAGCTTCAAACCACCACGGCTTACATAACCGATACTGTCGCCACAAACCCGGATTTCCGCATCGGCTGCGACCATTGTTCCCGCCTTGTCAATCTTCTTTCCATCAACAATGACCAAACCGGCCATAATTGTCGTTTTGGCTCGTTCACGGCTCGAAACGAGCCCTCTATTCACTAACAATACATCCAGTCGTTCTTTTTGCATCTATTTTGCTCCATACTGATTAAAGTACTCCTTGGCAGCGGCACTAATGCCGTCAGCTGTCAATCCTAACTGAGCCAGCAAATGATCACGGCCCCCATGTTCGATAAATTGATCCGGTAATCCTAACCGCAATACTTTTACCCCGGTTAAATGTTGCGAATTGATGCATTCCAGAACGGCTGACCCAAATCCGCCTTGCAATACATGGTCTTCTACCGTTACAATCACTGCACCGCTTTCAGCCAAATCTCGTACCATTGCCGCATCAATCGGTTTAACAAAGCGAGCGTTAACCACTCCGGCCTGAATCCCTTCTTTCGCCAGCAATTCTCTGGCGGCAAGACAAGGTTCAACCATGACGCCGGTTGCTAAAAACACAATGTCTCGGCCAGAATATAGTTTTTCGCTGCATCCTATTTCAATAGGATGAAACGGATCATTAATTGGCACGCCCTGCCCATTGCCTCGCGGATAGCGGATAGCAACCGGGCCATTATGGTAAATCGCAGTGTACAACATATGCCGCAATTCATTTTCGTCTTTCGGCGCCATGATCGTCATATTGGGAATATGACGCAGATAAGCATAATCGAATACACCATGATGGGTAGGGCCATCTTCACCAACAATTCCTGCCCGGTCTAATAAAAAAGTAACCGGCAGTTCCTGCAAACAAACGTCATGTACAACCTGGTCATAAGCACGCTGAAAAAACGTTGAATAAATAGCAATAACCGGTTTTTTCCCTTCTGCCGCCATCGCAGCAGCCATGGTAATCGCATGCGGTTCCGCTATTCCTACATCAAAAAAACGTTTAGGGTAACGATCAGCAAAAGTTCCCAAACCTGTCCCTTGTGGCATAGCCGCCGTGATGGCAACAATATCTTGATCTTTTTCTGCTAATTCCACCAATGCTTTTCCGGCAACGGAAGTATACGTCGGAATATCCCCATGAGGGATTACTTTGCCGGATTCAACACAAAACGGTCCGATCCCATGAAATTTATCGGCACTGCATTCGGCAGGTGTATAGCCTTTTCCCTTGCACGTTATGACATGTACAAGGACAGGTCCCTGCATCGTTTTTGCTTTTTTCAACACATCCAGCAAAGCAGGTACATTATGTCCATCAATCGGTCCAAGATAAGTGAAACCCAATTCTTCAAAAATCATTCCCGGAATCAAAAAATATTTAAAACTATCTTTCATCCGTTCTGCTGTTTTGGCAACGGTCTCGCCAATAGCAGGAATACGGCGCAGCAACAGTTCCATATCGCGTTTTACCCGCGAATACGTAGGATCAGTCCGAATTTTTGATAAATAGGTAGCCATTGCGCCAACATTGCGGGCTATTGACATTTCATTATCATTAAGGATCACCGTTAAATCATTTCCTAAATGGCCTGCTTGATCCAAGGCTTCATATGCCTGGCCGCCCGTCAAAGAGCCGTCCCCAATTACGGCAAGGACTTTATGTCGTTCACCGGATATATCACGGGCTAATGCCATTCCAACAGCAGCGGATATGGAAGTGCTGGAGTGACCTGTACCGAAAGCATCATGCTCGCTTTCACTACGTTTCGGAAACCCGCTCAAACCGCCGAACTGACGGATGGTTGAAAACTGCTCCCGCCTGCCGGTTAATATTTTATGAACATACGCCTGGTGGCCCACATCCCAAATGATTTTATCGCGAGGACTGTCGAATACAGCATGTATTGCAATGGTTAATTCAACCACTCCCAAATTAGGTGCAAGATGCCCTCCGTTGTTGGCAACCGTATTAATAAGTAACTCACGAATTTCTGCAGCTAACCGTTCCATCTGCGTTACAGAAAAATTTTTTAAATCTTGCGGCCGGTTAACCGTAGAAAGCAGGTTGTGTAACATGTGTTCCCCTCTTTCAATAATCAAGACAATCTGAATACCATGTATTAGTATACCATATTTTTGTATACTTGATGAGTATACAAAAAAACCGGCAAAAATTAATGGTCCCGAACAATCAATTGTTTCACTAACCCTCGTAAAACATCCGCTTCCGGCCCAAAAATAATCAATGCGGACAGAGCCGCCTCAATCGCCTCCCGAGCCATATCCCGGGCTTGTTCTAATGAATACAGGCTAACATATGTAGCCTTTTGATTTTTTTCATCACTGCCAACCGGCTTGCCAATGGCTTCCTGGGTACCGGTAACATCCAAAATATCGTCAGTGATTTGAAATGCCAGGCCAAATTGTTCGGAATAACGGGTCAATGCTGCCAATTGGGAAGGATTGGCTCCCGCAAGAATAGCCCCGGAACGAACTGCACTCCGGAATAATGCGCCCGTTTTTGCCTGATGCATAAAGCGCAGCGTATCCGGTTCAATCATCCTTCCTTCCGAAATTAAGTCCAGAGCCTGTCCGCCAACCATACCGTATGCGCCAATTGCAGAGGTGATTTCTTGTGCAACTGCCAATAGCGTTCCAGCTTCAACACCCGGCTGTTCAAGAATCGATTGAAACGCTTCCGTCAACAGAGCATCCCCTGCCAAAACTGCCATTCCTTCACCGTACACCTTATGGTTCGTTAATTTTCCCCGCCGATAATCATCATCATCCATTGCCGGCAAGTCATCATGGATCAAAGAATAAGTATGGATCATCTCCAATCCGGAAGCTACATGCAAAAATTGTTTGCCGTCTGCACCAACTGCTTCAGCCGATGCCATCAGCAGGATCGGACGCAGACGCTTTCCACCGGCAAAAAGACTGTAGCGCATTGCCTCAAAGATCACAGGCGGTTGAATGCCTTTCTCGGGAACAAGTTTGTTCATCATCTCTTCCACAAGAACGGCTCGCGATTTCAAATACTCCTTAAGCATTATCCGCATCCCCTTTTAGCACCAGTTTTTTTTCTGTCAAAACGCCTTGTTCTTCTTGAATCATTTTGTCTATGACTTTCTCTGCATCACTCAATTTCGTCAAACATATTCCGGACAAACGAATACCTTCTGAAAAAGAAGTCAATGCTTCCTCTAGAGGAAGTTCTCCGGCCTCCATTTGGTTCACAATAATTTCTAATTGATGAAGCGCTTCTTCAAAATTCAGTTCTTGCTGCTTATTTTCGGTTTTACTTTTTGCCATCTATTTCACCTTTTTCCACTGTAGTCACATTGACGCCCAAGATACCACGGCGTAAAACCACCTCTAAATTCTGCCCCGGAAAAACCTCGTCCGCTGACTGCAACACTTGTCCATCAGGCAAACGGGTAATACTGTAACCACGTGATAAAACAGCCAACGGACTCAGCATGTCCAGCTTACCCGACAATACTTGCAACCGGTTTTGCTTTGCGGTGCGGATGCGCTGCATCGCCCGGATCAAACGTTGTCCAAGCATATCTACTGTTTGCTGTCGGGACACAAGCAAATCCTGCGGATCGGAAAACACTCTCCTGTTTATCAGCCTTGTCACATGCATAACTGCATTACGTACCAAGGCACGGATATTAGTTGTCAAACTGGATCGAAGACTCATCACCCGCTGGCGTAAAGCAGCAGTATCCGGCACAACAATTTCAGCAGCATGGGATGGAGTAGCCGCTCTATAATCAGCAACAAAATCCGCAAGGGTATAATCGGTTTCATGACCGACAGCGGATACAATAGGGATCGTGGATGCTGCTATCGCCCGAACTACCTTTTCATCATTGAAAGCCCAAAGCTCTTCAATGGACCCGCCTCCCCGGCCGATAATCAGCACATCGACCGTTTTGAGGCGATTAAAAACTTCAATTGCATGAGCAATTTGCGTTGGCGCTTCAGTCCCCTGGACTTGCACTGGATATAGAGTCAATACAATATTCGGATTGCGTCGTTTGGAAACGGTCATGATATCTCGTAAAACAGCACCGGTAAGTGAAGTAACGATACCAACCGATTTTGGAAAAAAAGGCAGCGCTTTTTTTCTTTTTTCATCGAACAAGCCTTCTTCCGTCAACTTCTTTTTTAGTTGTTCGAATGCAAGACTCAATTCCCCGATTCCTTCCGGCATCAACTGATCAACGTAGAGTTGATATTGGCCATCCCGTTCAAACACGGTGACCCGCCCGCCGGCTACTACTTTCAAGCCATCATACGGCGCAAATTTTAAATATTGCGCCCGTCCCTTAAACATAACTGCCCGTATCGTGCTGCCCTGATCTTTCAACGTAAAATAACAGTGGCCGGAATAGTGACGTTTGAAATTTGAAATTTCACCCCGTATGTAAAGAAACCCTAATAACGGATCGGAATCAAATAAAGATTTGATGTGCCGGGTTAACTCACTAACACTAATAATTTGCATCTCAATCACCTTCACCAGGTTGCTTATTACAAATCTAATTAAAAACCCGTCAAGCGCGGGCTTTATCAACGACGGCGCTTGACGCTGACAAAATTAGGTTCACCAGAAAAAGACCTGGCTTGCGCCAAGTCTCCACAACACGCAAGAAAATGACACGAATCGAACCTTTGACACTATCGTCTTGGTTGTGCTATTTTTGCGTTTTTTTGACCAACGACCCCAAAATCCCATTAATGAAACGTCCTGTTTCCGCTGAACCGAATAGTTTGGCCAATTCCACAGCTTCATTAATAATTACGTTGGGGGCCAACGTTTCTGCGGCAAACCGCATTTCAAATATTGCCATGCGGGTAATATTACGGTCTACCCCAGCCATCCGGTCTAGTTTCCAGCCAATCGCGGCCTCCGATATAATGCGATCGATTTCCGCTAAATGACCGCGCGTCCCTTTAACCAGTAATTCGGCATACTCTTTGGCACTTTGGGATACCGTTTCATTTTCCGCAAATACGGCTGCCAACGCGGCATCTTGTTCAGTCTGATTAAAATCCAATTGAAATAACGTTTGCAATGCCATCTCTCGGGCTTTTCTTCGACTCATCGTTTCCCTCTCTTTTCCTACCGGTGATATCCTGGCGGCAATAACCGGTCCAAGATATCCATAATATCTTCTTTTTCATCAATTTTTTTACCAATAATACAACCTGCCGCAACACATAAACACACAAACAGAGTGCGAAAAAAGCCAAAGGTAAGAATAAACACGCCAATCAATAACCCAGCGATTGCTCCTATAATTTTACCGGAGTGTTGATCCCAAATTTCCCGCCATAAATTCGCATCCACATTACCACTCCTTATTCAACACGCTGTCTGGCTTTAAATTCATTAGAAATATTTGCAACCACGATTTTGACGTCAGCCAAGTCAACGCC
This sequence comes from uncultured Negativicutes bacterium, assembly GCA_964446265.1. Lineage (GTDB taxonomy): Bacteria > Bacillota > Negativicutes > CTSoil-072 > CTSoil-072 > CTSoil-072. Next base: position 11,946 of record CAYUNV010000004.1, read on the forward strand.
CACTGTATTTTTGATGTACTTATGAACTGCATCCTGCATTTCAGCTGTAATAGACGGAATATTGCCGTCTAAACTAACAACCGCTTTTATCCCAACCTTCAATCCACGGTCACTTTGCGACACCTTGACATCGACCCCGCGAACCCCGCGAATATGGCGGGCCGTCTTTTCCACCAAATTTTCTATAGCCCGTAACGAAACTTGGACATCTCCCATTTCCGTATGCTGGATCAACATGCTCTTCACTCGTTTGGAGCGCACTCCAGCCAATAACAATCGAACACTGACCAGAAAGAATACGGCACCAACCAGACTTGCCTCCCACTGTCCATACATATAGGATATCCAGGTCCAAACAATTTCAAGCGGAATCAACCGCAATGCTAATAATATTACGCCTAATGAAATAAAGGCCAAGAAGAACGTATAAATAGATAAAATAATTCGGTCAAAAATGCCCATAATTACTCCTTTCTATCGCACCCGAATATCTTCCTCTTTTTCTTCCGGAGCAAAACCAACACCTTGAACATGGACATTCACTTCCACAACATCAAGGCCGGTCATTGATTCGATCGCCCGTTTCACATTTTCCTGCACCCGTAAAGCAACATCAGGAATCCGAACCCCGTATTCAACAATAATATACAGATCTACCGCTGCTTCCCGTTCACCGACTTCAACTTTTACCCCTTTGGCTAAATTCTTTTTACCAAGCATCTCGACAATTCCGCCGACAAGTCCAGCACTCATACCAGCTACTCCCGGTACTTCCGTTGCTGCAAGACCGGCAATGATGCCAACCACTTCATCAGCAATCCGGATTGACCCGGTTTCATTGCGCTCTGTCTTTTCCACCACACGGTTCTCCATATGACTCCCCCCTTTACGTAAACGAGTGCTCTATAGTGAAAGCTGTTTGTCTTAACAAAATTTTCATATTTAAATAATTATATCAAACTATTCTACGCTTTACAAAGTTTACAAGCAAAAAAAGTTCCCTCTAAACCACATCACGCAAAAACTTAGGGAAATAAATCCCTGTTCTATTGCATCATCAGTCTCAGAGGGAATTTTTTCAGACCATCTTCAATTAAGCACGTTCGATGTAATCGCCAGAACGGGTATCTATCCGCAATACATCACCTATATTAATAAACAACGGCACTTTAACAACATATCCGGTTTCCAGTTTTGCCGGTTTCGTGCCTCCAGTAGCCGTATCGCCACGAATACCAGGATCCGTTTCAACTACTGTTAATTCAACCGAATTAGGAACGTCAACACCAATAATGGAACCTTGGAAAAACATAATGCCAATACTCATGTTCTCTTTCAGGAATTTTGTAGCATCTCCCAATTGCGCCTGGGTTAAAGCGATTTGTTCATAGGTTTCATTGTCCATAAAATTGTATTGATCATCGCTGGCATATAAATACTGCATCTCCCGCCGGTCAACATGTGCTTTTGGAACTTTTTCACCGGCATTAAACGTCCGTTCCACCACAGCACCCGTTCTGGCATTTTTTAACTTAGCCCGCACAAACGCGGCACCTTTTCCCGGCTTTACATGTTGGAAATCCACTACTTGCCAAACATCATTGTCAATTTCAATCGTTACACCTGTCCGAAAATCATTACTCG
>CAYUNV010000004.1:13599-28368 GCA_964446265.1 uncultured Negativicutes bacterium
TCCTTATTTAACAATCTAATTCTATCAGTTTCTTGGTGCTGGAAGTCAGTATAACCCCCCGCTGGTCAGAAACCAGCACTGTATCTTCAATCCGGACTCCGCCCCACTCAGGCAGATAAATACCCGGCTCCACAGTCATTATCATATTAGTTTCCAAAACAATTTCTCCAGCGCTTGGAGAAAAACGCGGTTCTTCATGGATCGCCAGCCCTAAGCTATGGCCTAATCCATGGCCAAAAAACTTTCCATAGCCGGCATCTTCAATGACTTTACGGGCAACGGCATCGATTTCCCGGCACTTCTTCCCAACTGCCACTGCATTGACACCAGCCAATTGGGCTGACAATACCACATCGTATACTTCACGCTGTTTCGGATCCGCGCGCCCAAGAACAACAGTCCGTGTAATATCCGAATGATACCCGCCAAATACAGCGCCGAAATCCATCGTAATCATATCGCCCGGTTCAATTCGTTTTTCGGAAGCCAGACCATGCGGTAAGGCACCCCGCTTGCCTGAAGCGATAATCGTATCAAACGCCGGTCGTTCTGAGCCTAATTTACGCATGATATATTCCAGTTCACAAGCTACATCAACTTCCCGGATATCTGGCTGTATCAATGGCAGAATTTGCTCAAAAGCCGTATCGGCAATCCGCACTGCTTCACGGATCGCAGTAATTTCCGTTTCATCTTTTACCATCCGAAAAAAATCAAGTTTCACCGGCTCCAAAACAAAATTTGTCATTTCTTGTTGTAAAGAGTTGCATTCATTCCAAGTTATATAATCACATTCGAAGCCAACCCGTGCAATTCCCCCGGACTTTTGACATAATTCCGACAGTTTGCTGCCGTATTTCGAACCGGCATCGACAATTGCATACCCTTGGGCCTGCTGTTCCGCTTGCTCTATATAACGAAAATCCGTTAACAAGTACGCTGAGTCTGCAGTAATCAACAACATTCCAGTTGTACCGGTGAATTGGCTAAAATAACGTCGATTTTCCGGTTTACTGACGATTACGCCATCCAATTTTTGTTGTTGCAAATACGTTCTAAGACGTGCAATTCGTTCACTCAACCGGTTTTTCCTCCTTCACAACAAGCTTTGCAGCGTATTGCAAGGCAAGGAAATAGCTGTCCGCACCAAACCCAACAATCTGCCCCTGTACAACCGGAGAAACAACGGAATGATGCCGAAATTCTTCTCTGGCGTGAATATTGGACATATGAACTTCCACTGCCGGAACAGCAACAGCAGCCAACGCGTCACGCACGGCTATGCTATAATGTGAAAATGCCGCCGGATTTATGATTATACAAGCATACTTGCCAACAGATTGCTGTATACTATCAACCATAACGCCTTCGTGGTTCGTTTGTAGGAAATCAACCTCTACTCCTAGTTCCGCTGCCTGTTTTGTCAGGCGTTGATTAATATCCGCCAACGTCATAGCGCCATAAACATCCGGTTCGCGAGTTCCCAGCAAGTTTATATTCGGGCCGTTAATGACTAAAACACATGGTTTATCGGTTGACATATGATCACTACCCTATAATTTTTGACTTTAACATTTTACCATATTTTTTTCTATTTGCCTATTACCGTTCTTCAAACATAACCGGCACCGGTAAGTCCGACAAAATTTTTCTCACTTCATCTACCGTATCCGGAGTCACCCGGATCATCAACAAACCGCAAGAGCGATCGATTGTCGTAACAACACCCAGGTACTCATAGCCTTCCATAATACGGTTTATGTAATCAATTTTACACGGTTCGACCCGTATCAGAAGACCGCTAGACATTGGCAGCACCTCGGCGGCGTAACATAGCAAATTCCACGACCTCTTCCTCCATAGGAATCAGCACCAGTTGCTGCGGATGAGGAGCAGCAAGGACGGATTCCCCCTCCTCATTGATAATCGCGGTGATTCGTTGTTGGAAAAAATCTTTCCCCGGCTGGACGATTTCTACTTCGTCCCCCACCTGGAACCGGTTTCGCTGCTCGACAAGCGCCATTTTTGTCTGCGAATCATACCCTTTTACTAAACCGACAAAATCATACGGTTGAATATAGGAAGATGACCCATAGATCTGATCATCCGGTCCCGCCTTCCGGAAATAAAACCCGGTTGTATATTCCCGGTGGGATATCTTGCTTACTTCTTCAAGCCATTTAGGCTGCATTGTATAGTTGACTGGATCGGCAAGATACCGGTCGATTGCATCCCGATATGCTTTTACCACAACCGCCACATAATAAACACTTTTCATACGGCCTTCAATTTTAAAGCTGTTAAGGCCTATTTCAACAAGCTCAGGTATATGTTCCAGCAAACAGAGATCTTTTGAATTGAATATATAGGTGCCTCTTTCATCTTCAAGTACCGGCAAATATTCATTCGGCCGTGTTTCCTCTACTAAGGAATATTTCCATCGGCAGGGCTGCGCACATTCTCCCCGGTTAGCATCCCTTCCCGTTAAATAATTGCTCAACAAACACCGGCCGGAATACGAGATGCACATTGCGCCATGAACAAAAGCCTCCAGCTCCAACGACGCTTTGCTGCGGATCAATTGAATTTCTGCCAATGATAGTTCTCTGGCTAATACTACCCGTTTAGCGCCCATTTCCTGCCAGCCCAAAACAGACGCCCAATTGGTGTTATTGGCCTGAGTGCTGATATGCAAAGGAATTTCCGGTGCAACAGTCCTCGCCACCCGAAAAACTCCTAAATCGGCAACAATAAAGGCGTCTACTCCAATATCCCGCAGGGCTGCGATATATTCCGGCAATTGTATTAAATCTTCATTGTGCGGAAAAATATTAATGGTTACATATACTTTCTTATCTAAATTATGAGCAAAAATTACGGCCTCTTGAATTTCTTCCAGCGAGAAATTACCACTAAAAGCCCGCAGGCTAAAATCTTTACCGCCTAAATAAACAGCATCCGCCCCATACCGTAAAGCCATACGAAGTTTTTCCGGATTTCCGGCCGGAGCAAGTAACTCTGGTTTATGCATGATCAATAGTTCCTCCCTGATATAAGTGAGCCTTAGGTTCGGAGGGGGTTGTTGCCCCATCCGAACCCTTAGAGCGAACTTAGTTCGAGTGTTATAGCCTGTTGATACCCAACGAGCACAGGTCCTCCGACCTAAAAGGGCGAGTGTCCCGGTGCCCCGAACGGGATACTACAGGCTGTTAACGAGATAATAAGAAACCGCTATTCCGTCACCATTTCGATGAATCTCCGTATGGAAATCTGAAGATTCATTGACAAATTTCAAATACTCTCGCAATCTTTTTACGATTGTCCGGTAACGACGCGGTGGATTTTCCGTATTTTCAACAAAGCCTCGAAATAAAACATTATCCGCAACAACAACCGCCTGCGCGGAAAGTTTATCTTTAACAGTAAGCAGATAATCAAGATACTGGCCTTTTGCAGCATCGATAAACACGAAATCAAACGGTCCGGAAATTTCATGAAGAAGTTGTCCGGCATCGCCGCAACACAGCTGCACGCGCGATGAAATTCCTGCTTCCGACAGAAACTTTTGGGCAATCGCACTACGATCCGGATCTTTTTCGATCGTAATGATGGTTGCTCCGGCAGGCATTGCCGCAGACATAATCATGGTTGAATAACCAATCGCCGTACCGATTTCCAGAATTCGTTTAGGGTGATGAGCGCCAACAAGTTCTGTTAATAACGCTGCTCCTGCCTGCGAAACGATTGGAACATGGTTCACAAGCGCATATTGTTCGGCTGATTTTATAGCCGCAAGCAAATTCGTTTCAGCAAATTGTTTCATATTAGTTGCGCACCTGCTCAATCATCATCAAATGTTCTTCATACGTTTTGCTAAAATGATGCGCCCCTTGCTTGTCGGCAACAAAATATAAATACTCCGTTTGAGCCGGATACAAAACCGCTTTAATCGAGGCCAAGCCCGGATTGGCAATTGGTCCGGGCGGCAAACCCATGTTTTGGTATGTGTTGTAATGCGACGGAAGCATGGTATCTTGAACAGACAATTCCGGCTTAGGATAACCTAAAATATATTGGATCGTTGCGCAAGATTGTAAGGGCATCTCCAATTTCAGACGGTTCATGAACACAGCAGCGATAACAGGCCGGTCTTCCGGCAATCGGGCTTCTTTTTCTACCAGGGAAGCCAAAATAATGACTTCCCGCAACGGCAAACCCATTGCCTGTGCCCGATCCCGCAGCTCGGACGTAAATTGTTTGTCGAACTCTTTCACCATTAACGCCAAAATTTGCTCTTCCGATGTTCCGGACGAAAATCGATACGTGTTGGGAAACGCGTATCCTTCAGCCACATACTTGATTGCCGGGTCAGCCGGTAAAACGGAATTACCCAGCTTGTTTTTTTGGGCGGCTGCCTTAAAGCGGGAAGCGGAGCCCAGCTGCTTTTTTTCCAGCAAATCAGCGATTTGATCGATCGTATACCCCTCCGGCACAGTCAGTTGTTGATATGCCGTTTCACCTTTAGCCATCATTTCCAATATCCTGTTCACGTTCGTTCCGGGAGTAACGGCATAATCTCCGGCCTGCAATGAATTTTCCAAACCTTTCAACTTAGCCGTCATACGGAAAACAGTAACATTACCGATAACTCCCTGCTGATGTAACCGCTCACCGATTTCCTGCAAGCCCATGCCCTGCTTTACTGTGATTAGAACCGGTTTCTCGGCCCCCGAAGAACCACCCTCCGGCGAGTTAATCACGAAAGAATAAAAAATAACCATTAATAACATGGCTGCTATTGTTGCTATTACTATTTTTTTTCGAAACAAATACATATACTGCTGCATTTCTCGTCACCTCAAATTCTGTCACTATTATACACAATGTGACAGAAAAAAAGAAGCCTACTCGGCTTCTTCCTCTTCTGCAGCAATAATTTCATCGTACGCTTTAACGACTTGTTCATATTCCTCATCGGTCGGGTCAACATAAACATCCTCGCCGTCAGCGTCTTTGTCGATTCGCGCAATTACTGCATCAACATCATCGCAGCAACCGCAGGTATCTTCACCGCACTCGCATTCGTCTTCAATATCAATCGGAACTAGGATCGCAAAACGTTTATCATCAATCGGAATAATCATATCTTCACGATAATAATATTCATTGCCTTCTTCGTCAGTCATCACAACAACACAAGGCTCATCATCAAAATCTTCAAGATCCTCGTTTTCAAAATCAGCCATTTCTTTCACCTCTTTGCTTTAATGTAATGCTATTCTATACTAGAAATTTTATCCTGTCAAGAAAGATTACCGGTGCGGCAAACTATCCATATAGCCTTGTAAAATAAAAACAGCGGCCATTTTGTCAATGACTTTCCGCCGTTTACCCCGGCTCACATCTGCTGCGATTAAGTTTTTTTCGGCGGCAACCGTGGACAATCGTTCATCCCAAAAAACAAACTCAATCGTGGGAAATTCAAGACGCAGCTTATCCGCAAAACTTTTTACCAGCTCGCTTCTTGGCCCATACGAACCATCCATATTTCTTGGCATACCAATGAGAAACCTGTCAACTCCATATCGTTCAACAACAGCCCGCAATTCGACGACATCCTTCGCCCACGACGAACGACGGATCACGTCAACGCCTTGTGCCGTACACATCAATTCATCACTTGCTGCCAGACCAATCGTTTTATCACCAACGTCCAGCGCCAATATTCGCATAGATCCTCCTTCTCATAGGGCCATCAAATTACTTTTATGCAAAATTCCGGACAATGCGCTCCGCAATACCCGCATAATACACATTTTTCCGCATCGGAAACAGCCCGGCCTTCCATGATTTGTATAGCGGCCATCGGACAGGCTTGCACACAGCAACCGCACGCCAGACACCATGACTCTATTAAAAGTTTTCTCTTCCGCTTCAGAACGTGCGTAAGAACCTCAGTATCCGGTTGAAGACCAGAAAAAATAGCCACGTTCACTTTAACTTCTTCTCTGGACTGCATCCCAACCGCTACTGCATCAATTCCCGGTTTCGACAATACCCACGCGAAAGCATCCGGAGCACTTGCACACAAATGGCCTCCACCCAATGCCTTCATTGTATAAATTCCTTTTCCCATCTCATCGGCAAATTGAATTGCCGCTAGCATATCAGCAACCGTTCCGTCACAAATACCAAGCCCCTGTCGATTTAAGATCGGGTGGACAACGTCAATCTCATCATACATCGCGGCTGCCTTAACCACTTCTACCATATGGGTAGAAACACCGATGGCCCGAACCGTTCCCGCTTTTTTGGCATCAACCAGGTATTGCAGCGCCTCGGCGTGCCCACGTAACGTAAGCCTTGAGGTTTGTTCATGCATCATAAACAAATCAATATAATCCCGTCCGATACCACGGCAAGCTTTCTCCACACTCGCTCTCATTCCATCATACGTATAGGCGTAAGATTTGGAGCATACATAAACGGGCCGGATATTATTTTTCAGCGCCAGCCGTATATACTCATAATTGTCGTACAGCTCCGCAGTATCGATAAAATTGACTCCGGCGTTCAGGGCATCCTGGATAACTGCCGCCCCTTCCTGCAAAGGCAAATTTGCCTGTAACGGGCTGATCGTAAGTGAACCGAAACACAGACGGGATACCCGTAAATCTGTATTTCCCAACAGCTGATATTGCATCATTTTCCCTTTACATACGCCCGGACCAATTCTTCTAAAATTTCATCGCGTTCTAATGTACGGATTAAACTGCGGGCATTATTAAAACTTGTGATGTATGTCGGATCCCCGGAAGAAAGATAGCCGACAAGTTGATCAATCGGATTATACCCTTTCTCTTTTAAGGCTTGGTATACCGTATCAATAATCATTGCCGCTTTATTTTTTTCTTCATTTTCGACCCGAAACATAACGGTATGTTCAGATGGATTCGTCATGGCTTACCCTCCTTGACCCTCATGGTGCATCAACTGCTCATGTCTATACTTCTCTTTTGTATTCCCTATTTCCTGTCGATAAAAAAGAAAAAGAAAAAGGCCCGGTTTACTACACAAAAAATTTTGTGCAGTAACCAAGCCAATTTACATCAGATCTGGTAATCAGGCAGATACCTGATTAATCGCTACTGTAACAGCAGCCTGGATGGCGGCCGCGATTTTCTGTGGTTCACGTCCACCAGCTTGAGCCATATCAGGACGTCCACCGCCACCACCGCCGGCCACGCGGGCCATCTCTTTGACGATATTTCCGGCATGGACTCCTTTGTCCAAAGCATTAGCAGTCGCCATGGCGACAAAATTAACTTTATCTTGATTTACGGCTCCCAAAATTACCACGCCGCACTGCAACCGGTCTCTCACTTTATCGGCCAAAGACCGTAATGCGTTCATATCTGCTACCGTAGCCTGGGAAGCTACGATGCTCACTTCCCCAACAATCTGACGGTTGGCAATCAGTTCTTCCACGACCACTTTATCCAGTTTATTATTAGCGGCCGCCAAATCCTGTTCTAATTGCTTTTCCTTTACAAAAAACGTATCTATTTTTTCCGGCAATTCTTCAGAGCGGGTTTTGAATTTCGCTGCGGAAGCAGCTAAAATGCCATTCATCTTCTTTAACTGCCGATACGCGCCGCGGCCGGTAACTGCTTCAACCCGGCGCAATCCAGCCCCTATGCCGGCCTCGCTGACAATCGTGAACAAACCAATTTCGGCAGTATTCTTGACATGGCTTCCGCCGCACAGCTCTTTACTAAAATCGCCGGCCGCAACGACCCTTACTTTATCGCCATATTTTTCGCCGAATAACGCCATAGCGCCCATCTGCCGCGCTGTTTCCTGTGAAGTTTCGACAATATTGATCGGCAAACCATCCCAAATGGCTTGATTCACGATTTGTTCGACTTCCGCCAATTGTTCTTCCGTAACCGGGGAAAAATGCGAAAAATCGAACCGCAGCCGGTCAGAATCGACGGAAGATCCGGATTGGTTTACATGGGTCCCCAATACCTGCCGCAATGCAGCCTGCAATAAGTGGGTCGCAGTATGGTTGCGGGCTGTATCGCGTTTTTTCTCATTATCCGGTTGAACAACAACGGCTTCTCCGCTTTTCAAGGATCCTTCCAGCACCTGCCCCAAATGATAAATAGTGCCGTCCGGCAATTTACGCGTTACAGTTACCTGCATTTTTCCCATCGGCCCGGTGATGAAGCCGGAATCACCCACTTGTCCGCCGCCTTCGGCATAGAAGGAAGTAGCATCAAGAATAACGGCCGCCTCTTCTCCGTCATGGATTTCATCCGTCACTTGCCCATCGCGCAACAGCAAAAAGATGTTCGCCGAATCAACCGTCTCGGAATATGATAGCTTAGATACATCATAGCCGGATAAATCCGGTACAACGGTTTTCGCCTCATTTTCCTGGCGCCCAGCTCTGGCTCGTTCCCGCTGCTCCTGCATCGCCTGGTCAAAAGCCTGCTTATCCAGGTGCAAACCATGTTCCAGCAAAATTTCATGCGTTAATTCCCATGGGAAACCAAACGTATCATACAGTTGGAATGCCGTTTCTCCATCGAGAATTTCCCGGCCGGCTTTTTTTAGTTCCTGGATATGGCCGTTCAGCAAATCAGTTCCTTGCGCCAACGTATTATGAAAACGTTGTTCTTCCAAAGCAATTACTTTTTTAATATAGTCTTTCTTTTCGGTAATGTACGGATACGGTTCCGCAAACAAAGTTCCAACCACATCAACAATACCGGTAAGAAATAATTGTTCAATCCCCAGTAAACGTCCATGCCGTATCGCCCGGCGCAAAATTCGCCGCAATACATAGCCGCGGCCTTCGTTGGAAGGCAGGACGCCATCAGCAATCATAACAACCATACTGCGGGCATGGTCGGCAATTACTTTTAATGACACATCGCTTCTTGCCGATTGGCCATACGGAACATTGGCAAGGGCAGAAGAATGTTCAATAATCGGATATAATAAATCCGTTTCAAAATTAGACGGTTTATTCTGTAACACAGAAGCGATCCGCTCCAGACCGGCACCTGTATCAATATTTTTCTTGGCCAGCGGGGTATAATTTCCATCTTCATCCCGGTTAAATTGCGTAAAGACCAGGTTCCAAATCTCCAAAAAACGGTCACAGTCACAACCAACGGCACAATCCGGGCTTCCACAGCCGCGTTCCTCGCCCAGATCAACATAAATTTCCGAACACGGGCCGCATGGGCCTGTCCCGATTTCCCAAAAATTATCTTCCAAACGAACAATCCGTTCCGGCGGCAAACCAATCACATCATGCCAAATGTCGAACGCCTCATCATCACCGGTATGAATGGTAATCCAAAGTTTATCAACTGGCAATTGCAATTCCTTCGTTACAAATTCCCAAGCCCAAGAAATTGCCTCTTTTTTAAAATAGTCGCCGAACGAAAAATTTCCCAACATCTCAAAAAAAGTATGATGTCTGGCAGTACGGCCAACATTCTCAATATCACCGGTCCGAACGCATCGTTGACTGGTTGCAATCCGCGGATGGGGCGGCGTCATTTTACCGGTAAAAAAAGGCTTAAACGGCGCCATTCCTGCGCCGATCAATAACAAACTGGGGTCATTTTCCGGAATAAGCGGATAACTGGGTAATATCAAATGGTCTTTACTGGCAAAAAACTGCAAAAATTTATTGCGCAGTTCATTTCCTGTCAACTTCATCAACCTCCACTCCAAATAAGGCACTATCTCTTGGAATTATACCTAATTTATCTTTCAGTGTCAATAAATGGCGCTTTTTGGAAAACCAAAGTATTTAAAGAGAACAGACTTGACACAGTCAAGTCTGTTCTCCACGCTTTCTATGGAAGATGCATCATTTTCCTAAAATAATCCCGCCACCCAACACCATGTCCTGGTCATACAAAACAACCGACTGCCCGGCTGTAATAGCGCGTTGCGGTTCAAGAAAGCGGACGTGAACTTTACCGCCCGGAAGAGGCGTAACCCAGGCTTCCTTTTCTACTGCATTATAGCGAATTTTCGCCTTAACCTGAACCGGTTTGTCAAACGGATCACCGGACACATAATTAAAATCATCAGCGATTAATTCCGTCGCATAAACTTCCTGATCTGTGCCGACCACTACTTCATTCGTTTCCGGTCGAAGAGCGATTACATACAGCGGTTTTGCCGCTACAATACCGAGTCCTTTACGCTGACCAATCGTATACAAAGGTAAACCTTGATGGCGCCCCAGGAGCTTGCCCTGTGCATCCACAATATTGCCGGGTTTTAAAATCTCCGGAACGCGCTCACTGAGAAAATTTTTATAGTCGTCATCCGGGACGAAACAAATTTCCTGGCTATCCGGTTTTTCCGCAACGGTCAAGCCCATATCGCGAGCCATTTGCCGCGTTTGCTGTTTCGTATAGTCACCCAAGGGCATCAAAAAGTGCCGCAGTATTTTTTGGTTCAAATGGTATAGCGCATACGACTGATCTTTGGTATGATCAATCCCTTTTCGCAATATATAGCGCTCTTTGTCTTTGTCAAAACTAATTCTGGCATAATGACCGGTTGCTATAAAATCCGCTTCCAATGCCAGAGCACGTTGCAAAAAGCCTTCAAATTTAAGGTAACGATTACAAGCAATACAGGGATTAGGTGTTCTGCCGACCGCATATTCATCAATAAAATAGCGTATCACTTTATCCGCAAACATCTCGCGAAAATTGAATATGTAATAAGGAATCCCAATATGATCAGCCACGCGGCGCGCATCATCAATTGCCGATAAAGAACAACAGCCCCGGTGATCCGGATCAATCGTTTCAGCGGACTTTTCCCAAATCTGCATGGTGGCACCAATAACGTCATAGCCCTGATTCACAAGAAGGGCGGCAGTTAAAGAACTGTCCACCCCTCCGCTCATGGCGACAACCACTCTGGGTTTAGCACACATGAATTAACCTCACTGTCCTTTATTTTCAATATAGTTTTTAATCGCTTCATGCAAAGCATCCGCCGCTAAATTGGAACAGTGCATTTTAGCCGGCGGCAAACCGCCCAATGCCTCGGCTACAGCCTGATTGGAAATCTCCAGCGCTTCTTCAAGCGTTTTTCCCTTTACCATTTCCGTAACCATGCTGCTGGTTGCAATGGCTGCACCGCAGCCGAACGTCTTAAATTTGACATCTTTTATGATATTGTCTTCTACTTTTAAATAGATACGCATAATGTCGCCGCACTTTGCATTGCCAACTTCACCAACACCGTTAGCATCACTGATTTCACCAACATTGCGTGGATTTGTAAAGTGATCCATTACTTTTTCCGTATACATAATAGTTTCTCCCCTTCATTTTCATTAACCATAACCATTTATAATAACGTTAATTTATACCTATATAATCTGTTTATCCGTGCCGTTGGCACTGTCCGCAAGGGTTTGAGGCAGCCGCTGCATAAGAAGCGTATAACGGCGACATGCTCCGCAGCCTATCCAAAATCCCCGGGAGAACTTCCAGACAATAATCTGCTTCAGCCTCTGTATTATTCCGGCCTAAGGAAAGACGTAAAGATCCATGAGCCACTTCATGCGTAAGGCCCATCGCAAGCAATACATGGGAAGGATCCAAGGATCCGGAAGTGCAGGCCGATCCGCTGGAGGCAGCAATCCCTTTCAAATCCAAGTTAAGTAGTAAGGACTCTCCTTCTACATACAAAAAGCTGAAGTTCACATTCCCCGGTAAACGCTCAGTGCGATGTCCATTTAATTTTATATCCGGAATCCGGGAAGTAATTCCTTCGATTAATTTTTCCCGCAATCCAGTCAATTTTTTAATTTTTTCATTCATTTCAACGCCGGCTATCTCGGCGGCCTTACCCAAACCAATGATACCGGGCACATTTTCGGTGCCGGCCCGCATGCCGCGTTCTTGTCCGCCGCCTTTTTGGATCGAACCAATACGAACGCCACGACGAACATACAAGGCGCCAATGCCTTTGGGTCCATTAAATTTATGACCGGACAAAGAAAGTAAGTCAATATTATCATCATTCACATTGATCGGATAATTTCCTACTGCCTGTACGGCATCCGTATGAAAATAAATTCCTTTTTCTTTTGCCAATTGGCCTATTTCTCGAATCGGCTGGATCGTACCAACCTCGTTATTCGCATACATTACACTAATCAAAATAGTCTTGTCCGTGATCGCTTTTTTTACATCTTCCAGACGAACCATCGCATTTTCGTCTACCGGTAAATACGTTATTTCAAAGCCTTCTTTTTCTAAGAATTCGCAGGTATGTAACACCGCATGGTGTTCAATCGCGGTCGTAATGATATGGTTCCCTTTTTTGCGGTTCGAAAATGCAACCCCTTTGATCGCCAAGTTATCTGCTTCCGTGCCGCCGCTTGTGAAAAAAATTTCATTTGCTTTTGCACCCAGTAAATTAGCCAGCTTCTCACGCGATTCTTCTACCGCCTTGTGCGCTTCCCGGCCAAAAGAGTGAATACTTGACGGATTCCCGTATTTCTCCGTCATATATTCTACCATAATTTTAGCTACATCCTCATGGGTTTGCGTAGTAGCCGAATTATCAAAATAAATACGATTCAAACCGTTCATCCCCCTATTTCTTTTCTTCTTCGCATAAGTCTGCAAGCGAAATAGAATCCAACACACCGGTTATACTATCCCGGACTTTTACCCAAACTCCGCGTGTAACGCATGCATCGGCTTTCTGGCAGTATGCATTGGAACTTTCATCGGTTAACAAGCAATCGACAGGTGCAATCGGTCCTTCCATGACCTTGATAATATCGCCTACAGAAATCTGCGAAGGATCCTTGGTTAGCGTATAGCCGCCTTGAGCTCCACGAACACTTTTTACATATCCTGCCTTCCGTAAGGTTCCCATCAATTGTTCTAAATAATGTTCCGATATTTCCTGCCGCAGGGCCACGCTCCTTAACGATATGGGGCCTTCGCCATAATGCATAGCCAAATCATACATGGCAGCAACACCATACCGCCCTTTGGTCGATAATTTCACACTCATCTCTCCCGCTTATCCGAGTAATGCGATAGGTTTTATTACATATCCAACTATAGCAGAAAAGCATATATTTGTCAAAAACTATTTCCTACTTTTTTACTCAACTTTATTGCCTTGATTTTCATCTTGCACCCGCCGTATCCGCACGCCGATCTCCTTCTCTTTTCCCACCTGCTTCGGTCGATAATAGGTTCTGTCGGTAAGCCTATCCGGTAAGTATTGTTGCCTTACAATCGCATCCGGATAATCATGGGGGTACAAATATCCTTCTCCCCGACCCAATTTCGCAGCTCCCCTATAATGTCTGTCCCGTAAATGCTGAGGAACCGGGCCACAATTCAATGTTTTAACGTCTTCGATGGCTTGGTCAATCGCCAAATACGCGGCGTTGCTTTTTTCCGCTCCGGCAATATAGGTAACGGCTTGTGCCAATGGAATACGTGCTTCAGGCAAGCCGATAAATTGTACCGCCTGAGCCGCAGCCATCGCCACTACCAATGCTTGCGGATCGGCGTTGCCAACATCTTCTGCAGCACAAATAACAATCCGTCGGGCAATAAACTTGATGTCTTCACCTGCCTCCAACATCCGTGCCAAATAGTGCAGGGCAGCATCAGGATCCGATCCACGCATGCTTTTAATAAACGCAGAAACAACATCATAATGATTGTCGCCACGGCGATCATATACTTGAATTTTTTCCGCCGCAACTAATCGTATCATGTCTTTAGTCAAAATTGCCGGTGAAATATTAACCAGCATTTGCGCCGCTTGTTCTAAAATGTTCAAAGCAATCCGCGCGTCACCACCCGAAGTCTCTGCAATAAGGTCCAAAGTATCTTTCTCATATTCAAGCTGCATATCGCCTAACCCGCGATCCATATCCGTTAATGCCGATTCTAAAATACTAACAATTTCTTCTTGGGTTAACGGTTCAAGACTGACAACACGCATACGGGATAACAGCGGAGTATTCACTTCAAAATATGGATTTTCTGTCGTTGCACCAATCAATATAACAGTGCCGTTTTCAACATGCGGCAGCAAAGCATCCTGTTGTGCTTTATTAAACCGGTGGATCTCATCAATAAATAAAATAGTACGTTGCCGCCGCGTTAATAACCGTCCCTTTGATGCTTCGACAACTTTCCGTATATCCGCAATTCCTGCCGACACGGCGTTCAACTGTTCAAAAAATGCACCGGTCGTATGGGCAATCACATTGGCTAACGTTGTTTTCCCCGTTCCCGGGGGACCAAATAATAAGATTGATGGGATGTTATCCGTATCCAACATTTGGCGCAAGAAAGTCCCTGGTCCAATAATTTTTTCCTGGCCGACAAATTGCGTAATTTTTTGCGGCCGCATCCGCACAGCCAACGGAGCTTCCCGCATGTCACTTTCAGGGAAATACGCATTATTAGAAAACAAATCCATGCTATCACCCTTTTCTAATTATTACTTCCCTACCAATCCCTATAGTATAATTCTCGTTCGATTAAAAAATATCCTATGTTAAAAATTGTTAAAATAAAAAACACTAACACATAGTTAGTGTTTAAAAAATCCCCACCATGCCGTTTTGCCGTTGTTTTGAACCTGCCTAAGCAGGTGGGTATCCTCCTGAATACCTTATGTGTCCCGTACAAGCAAGGGCATACATGCAATAACCAGAGTTCTGGC
>CAYUNV010000004.1:28467-33457 GCA_964446265.1 uncultured Negativicutes bacterium
TAAACAGTTTATGACTTAACAAGAACATTTGTTTTAATATGCAATTCTTTAAGTTGTCGCGGAGCTACTTCAGAAGGTGCTTGTGACATAACATCGGCAGCGCTTTGCGTTTTCGGGAACGCGATGACATCACGGATAGAATTTCGTTTAGCCATTAACATAATCAAACGGTCCAACCCAAAAGCAATTCCGCCATGCGGCGGCGTCCCATAATCAAACGCTTCCAACAAGAAACCAAATTTCGAATTTGCTTCCTCACTGGTCAAACCAATCGCTTGAAATACTTTTTCCTGGATATCGCGCGTGTAGATCCGGATACTTCCGCCACCGATTTCGGTACCATTCAGGATCATATCGTAAGCTTTTGCCCGGATGCGCCCTGGATCGGTTGTCAAATACTCAATATCTTCGTCTTGCGGAGAGGTGAATGGATGGTGCATTGCAACCCAGCGTTTGGATTCATCATCATATTCAAACATCGGGAAATCCACAACCCATAAGAACGCCAGTTTGTCCGGGTCAATCAAATCACGCCGACGAGCCATCTCCAAGCGCAATTGCCCCAATGCTGCCGCAACAACTGCCGGTTTATCAGCAATAAAGAGCAGCAAATCGCCTTCTTCCGCCCCGGTTGCATTAGTGATACCAGCCAAAATATCATCGGAGAAGAACTTAGCAATCGGCGATTTAATCCCTTCAGGAGTATAGCACATCCATGCCAGCCCTTTGGCACCATAAGTAGCCACATAATTTACCAAGCCATCTAACTCACGGCGTGGAATGGCTGCATATCCTTTCACATTAATCGCCTTGACTTGACCACCACTGGCCAAAACTGTTTCAAAAACTTTAAAATCAGATCCTTTGCAAACAGTGGACAAATCAATCAATTCCATACCAAAGCGGGTATCCGGTTTGTCGGAACCATACCGGTCCATCGCTTCGCGATAACTTAAACGCTGCATCGGCAAGGAAATTTCTGCGTCCATCGTTGTTTTGAACAAATAGGAAATCATGGTTCGATATCCAGTTGGGTAAATTCCGGCTGGCGGTCTGCTCTCAAATCTTCATCCCGGAAACAACGTACAATTTGAAAATAGCGTTCCATTCCGGAAATCATCAATATCTGCTTAAAAATTTGCGGAGACTGCGGCAAGGCATAGAATTTCCCAGGATTTACACGGCTGGGAACCAGATAATCGCGGGCACCTTCCGGTGTACTTTTCGTGAGCATCGGGGTCTCAATTTCGACAAAACCTTCTTTATCAAAAAAATCCCGCATCGCTTTTGTAACTTGATGGCGGAGCAGCAAATTACGCTGCATTTCCGGCCGGCGTAAATCGAGATACCGATACTTTAAACGAACAATTTCATCCACATCAATATTGTCTTGAATATAGAAAGGCGGTGTATTTGCACTGTTCAAAATGCGCAGTTCGGCCCCGAGAACTTCAATTTCACCGGTCTTCATATTGGAGTTAATCGTATCTTCCCTGCGCAAAGCAACGGTTCCTCTAACTGCGAGAACATACTCATTTCTTATATGTTCCGCTTTGCGGAAAGCCTCCATGTTTACTTCCGGCGAAAAGACGACTTGAACCAAGCCGGACCGATCGCGCAAATCGACAAAAATTAACCCACCATGATCCCGTCTGCGTGATACCCAGCCACACAAAACAATTTCTTTTCCAGCATGATCCTTCGTTATATTATTGCAAGAATCCGTACGTTTCAGGCCCATCATTGTATCCATACTACTTGTCCATCTCCCCTGCTATCATTGATTGCACATCCTGCGCAGCGATCAAATTCTGTTCGCCGCTATCCATGTTTTTCAACATCACTTTACCCTGCGCTACTTCCTCGTCGCCAATAATAGCGACGAAGCGTGCCGGATACTTATTCGCCCTCTTCATCTGCGCTTTTATACTGCGGTTCATCATATCCATATCGCAGGTGAAACCAGCTCTGCGCAATTGGTTCAATAGCCGAAAGGCCATTGCTTTCCCCGTATCACCCATGGGGGCAATGTAAAGGTCAATCCCAGTTGGAAAAGCCGGCAAAAGTTGCTGTTTTTCCAAAGCCAACAATACCCGTTCCAAGCCAATAGCAAAACCAATTCCCGGGGTCGGCTGCCCGCCACACTCTTCCACTAAGCCATCATATCGTCCGCCACCGCAGATAGCACTTTGCGCGCCTAACGGCCGATACTGAATTTCAAAGGCTGTTTTTGTATAGTAATCTAACCCGCGAACCAAACGCGGATCCAAAGTATATTCAATTCCAGCTGCATCTAACAGTGCCTGCAAACCCATGAATTGATCCTGACAATCATCACATAAACAATCTGCCATATGCGGCGCTCCATGTGATAATTGTTGGCAAGTTTCATTTTTACAATCTAAAATACGCATTGGATTGCGATCAAAACGGGACTGGCAATCCGCGCACAACCCATCCAATTTATCTTGAAGAAAAGCTTGCAATTTCTCACGATAAAGCGGCCGACACTTCGGACAGCCAACTGAATTGATCAATAACGATAATTCATTTAAGCCTAGTTGCTGAAAAAAGTGCACCGCCAACAAAATAATTTCCGCATCAACCGTCGGTCCTTCCGCACCAATCACTTCAACCCCAAATTGGTGAAACTGGCGAAGCCGTCCGGCTTGTGGACGGTCATAACGAAACATTGGCCCCATGTAATACAATTATACCGGCTGCGGTTCGGCATATAATTTGTTTTCCAAATACGACCGCACCACTGCTGCCGTATTTTCCGGCCGCAGCGTTATACTCCGTTGCCCTTTGTCAATGAAAGTATACATTTCTTTTGAAACAACATCGGTGGTTTCACCAATTCCGCGCAAAAACAACTCCGTGTGTTCGAAAATCGGAGTGCGTATTTCTTGATATGCGTAACGATGACAAAGATCATGCACCATCTGCTCTATATAATGCCAACGGCTGCTTGCCTCCGGCAGCATATCTTTTGTTCCCCGCGGTCCTGAAATTGCCATGCCATACTCCCCCTTGCCTACACAAATAATTAAGCCGGGCAGCTTTCGCCGGCTTAATGACTCGCTATACGGCTAAAATCAATGACTAAATCTTTCAAATATATATTATATCTTGCCTGACACTCATTCGTCCAATACATTTTTACAGTTTTTCTGTCCATTTGCAACAAAAAACGAAAATTTGCTAATTTAATCACCGCTATTCCGGTTTTGTTGGCACTCCAAACAGTAGCCATAAATTTTTAATTGATGATCAACAATCAAAAACTTCCGTTTTTGTGCGATGGCATTTTCCAGTGTTTCCAGCAAATCATCCTCAAATTCCTTGACATTGCCACAGGATAAACAGATCAAATGGTGATGGTGATGTGGTGTATCCGCTTCGTTAATTTCATACCGGCTGCGGCCGTCGCCAAAATCCACTTTTTTTAAAACTTCTAACTCGTTTAGTAGTTCTAACGTACGATAAACGGTAGCCAAACCAATTTCCGGTGACCGTTTCCGTACAATGTTATAAATATCTTCAGCGCTGAGATGCTGATCCTGCATTTCAATAAAGGTACGAAGGATAGTTTCCCTCTGCGGTGTCATTTTATATTGCATGTCATGAAATCTACGCCGTAGATCAGACATATCAATTGTCATTTCCATTCACCATCTTTTTTATAAAATAATATCCTTTGCGCTTATTGAATAAACGGGTTCATCTTTCTTTCCCAACCGATTGTTGTTCCTGGCCCATGGCCTGGCAAAACTTGAACATCATCGTCAAGAACCATCAGCTTTTCCTTAATGCTTTTTAATAATTGCTGATAGGAGCCGCCGGGAAAATCAGTTCGTCCAACCGATTCCGCGAATAGAGTATCTCCGCTAAACAAAACATTTCCGGACAGCAAAGAAATTCCGCCCGGTGTATGCCCGGGTGTATGAAGTACTTTGAAGTGTATCGAGCTGCCAATATCAATGGTATCACCATCTGATAGAATCCGATCTGCCGGATCGGTCACAACACCGTTGCCAAAAAAAGCCGAAAGATTGCCGCGCGCATCAACCAACATTTGGGCATCGTTCTGATGAATCAAAATAGCCGCGCCAGTTGCATTCTTTATTTTCGAATTCGCTTCAATGTGGTCAGCATGTCCATGCGTATTGATGATATAAGGCACCTTCAATTTTTCTCTGGCAATAATACCCAGGATTTCTCCTTCGTTGCCGCCGGGATCAATTACAGCCGCTTCTTTGGTTTCTTCACAAAATACAATATAACAGTTTGTTCCGATGTGCCCCACTTCTAATTTTATTACTTTCATTCGTATTTTCACCTCATTAAAAATTATGTTTGCTATCCAGCATCAAAGTCACTGGGCCATGATTGGCCAACTGGACAATCATTTCTGTCTGAAAACGTCCGGTAGCCGTTTTTACACCCGCAGCCTTACATAAAGAAACAAATAGTTCATACAATTCTTCCGCTTTATCCGGACCAGCAGCGGCATCAAAACCAGGCCGTCTGCCTTTCCGGCAATCTCCATATAAAGTAAATTGCGATACAACCAACAATTCTCCACCGACATCCAGGAGAGATAAATTCATTTTCCCTTGTTCATCAGGAAAAATCCGCAAATGCATAATTTTCTCGGCCAGGAAACGTGCATCCTTTTCCGTATCCTCTTTTCCCACACCCAATAAAACCGTTAATCCTTCAGCGATATTTGCAATAATTTCCCCGTCTACCGTTACACTCGCCATATCTGTTTTCTGTACAACCGCTCTCATGAAGTTCCTCCAACATTGGATGCCCGGTGAACACTGTGGACACCTTTGACTCGCCGCATTTTCGTTAAAATTGATTCTAGCTGATTGATATTGCCAATATCTAAACTCAACGTAATTGTCGCCCGCTTTTCTTTATCAACCCTCGCATTAACAGAACCGACATTGGTTTTTGCTTCCGACGCCACAATCAAAAT
>CAYUNV010000005.1:0-8473 GCA_964446265.1 uncultured Negativicutes bacterium
AGTTTGGTGATCCTGGAAGGCTTGTTATCGGCGGATAATGCGCTGGTACTGGCTATTATTGTGAAACACCTGCCGCCGGAACAGCGAAAAAAGGCGTTGTTTTATGGTCTGATTGGCGCTTATGCGTTCCGGTTTCTTGCGATTGCCTTGGGCACGGTCCTGATTAAGATCTGGTGGATAAAAGCAGTGGGGGCATTGTATTTACTTTGGATGGCGGGTCGGTATTTTTTCGCTCCGAAAAAGAAAGAGCAGCGAGCGGCAGCCGGCAGGACCAAGGAAAAAACGGCCAAAATGGGTTTTTGGCGGACTGTTTTGACTGTTGAAACGATGGATGTGGCGTTCAGTGTGGATAGTGTTCTGGCAGCGCTTGGTGTTAGCGACCAGGTCTGGGTTTTGTATATCGGCGGTATTCTGGGGATTATCATGATGCGCGGCGTTGCCCAGGTGTTCATTTTCCTGATTGACCGTTATCCGGAATTGGAAACTGCGGCTTACGTTTTGATTGCGATGATTGGCGGCAAAATGATGTTGTCGGCGTTCAATATTCATATTAGCAATTTGGTGTTTTTCGCGTTGATGGCAGTCGTTTTTGCGGGCACGTTTGTTATACATTATCTTCGTCAACTGACTGTAAAACTCTGACCTTAATGATCAGAGTTACAGTCTGTAAGACTCGAATTAACTTCGCGCTAAGGGTTCGGGTATCCGAACCCAAGGCTCACTCATATCTTCGCGTGCAAAAAGAGTGATAGACAATACAGGGAAAAACTGAGTCGATGGGAGGAGAAACTGTATGTTTACAGTGGGCCGATTGGCGCAGCCGGACACGATCGAGGAAGCGTACCGCATTCTTAGGGGAGAGCGGGACGCTGCGATTTTGGGCGGGTGCGCTTTTTTGCGTATGGGGTCGCGCAAGATCAGTACGGCAATCGATTTAACGCAGCTTGACCTGACGGGAGTAAAGGAACACGAGGATTGGTTGGAAATCGGTGCGATGACAACGTTTCGAACGCTGGAAACGGATCCGGCCATCAACAACCGGTATGACGGATTGCTGGCTAAAGCCGTTAAGCCGGTTATCGGCGTCCAGTTCCGCAACATTGTCACAGTTGGCGCCACTGTGTTTTCCAAATACGGCTTTTCTGATTTGATCCCTGCGCTGCTGGCCCTGGAGACGGAAGTCGAGCTGGCGCATGCGGGAAGGATGGCGTTGGAAACCTTTTTGAACCGTCCGTCTGAAAAAGATATTTTAGTCCGTCTCTGGATCCGCAAGGATGAGCGCAGGGCAGCCTGTCGGAGCTTCCGCAATTCGGCGAGCGATTTTCCGATCTTGACGGTGGCTGTCTCTTTGCTAGAGGGGCAGGGCCGGATTGTGATCGGCGCGAGGCCGTCGAAAGCGGAAATTGCGGTGAAGGCATCGCAGGAATTATCGAACCTGGCTGTTGACTGCCCGAGGATCGACGAAATTGCTTCGACCGCCGCGACAGAAATGTCCTTTGGCACCAATATGCGAGGGTCGGCCGAATACCGGCGGGAATTGTGCAAAGTGCTGGTCAAACGGGCCGTTGCGGAGGTGGCAGCATGCAAGTAGAATTCGTGGTCAATGGCAAACAAACGGTATGGGAAGTGGCACCGGATGAATTATTGGCGGATACGCTGCGCAAGCATGGCCTGCTGAGCATCCGCAAAGGCTGCAATACGAGCAGCTGTGGCTTGTGTACGGTGTGGATCGACGGAAAACCGACGCTGTCCTGTTCGGTTCTTTCTTTCCGGGTCCAGGGAAAATCCGTGACGACGATTGAAGGCGTTTCCGAGGAAGCGGCTGAATTTGCGCGGATTTTGGTTGCGGAAGGAGCGGACCAATGCGGCTTCTGCAGTCCCGGTTTTGTGATGACGGTTCTGGCCCTGAAACGGGAGTTGATTTCGCCGACGGATGACGAAATCGTTCATTATTTGACCGGCAATTTATGCCGCTGTACCGGTTATCTTGGGCAGATGCGGGCGGTCAAAACGTATCTGGGGGTGACGCAGCGATGAAGCTGGTTGGCAAAGGAATTCCCAAAATTGACGGAATGGCGATTGCGACCGGAAAACCGGTGTATACGGAAGACTTGGTGATGGCGAACGCGCTGGTGGTGAAAATTCTCCGCAGTCCGCATGCGTTTGCCCGTATTACGTCCATTGATGTTGATAAAGCTGTCGCCCTCAAAGGCGTGGAGTGCGTTCTTACCTACCGGGATGTGCCGAAACAGCGCTTTACTCTGGCCGGGCAGTCCTATCCGGAACCTTCCCCATACGACCGGCTGATTTTGGATCCGGTTGTCCGCTATGTGGGCGATGAAGTGGCGATCGTTGCCGCTGTGGATGAAAAGACGGCGCTGGCGGCGTTGGATTTGATCAAGGTGGAATATGAAGTCTTTCCGCCGGTGTTGGATTTTGAGACGGCGATCGGCCATTCCTCGGTCGTGCATCCGGAAGACGATGTTCACTGCAATTTCGATATTGGGATGGTCAAAGACCGGAATATTGTGTCCACGCAAAAGTGGGAAGTTGGGAATATTGAAGAGGAATTGCGCCGGTGCGATATCGTGGTGGAAGAGACTTTCTACACGCAAGCCAACGCCCAGTGTATGATGGAAACCCAACGTGCGTTTAATTACCTCGATCATCTCGGCCGTCTGGTGGTTGTCAGTTCCACTCAAGTGCCGTTTCATGCCCGCAGGATGCTGGCGCGGGCGTTGGAATTGCCGACCAGCAGGATCCGGGTGATCAAACCGCGGATCGGCGGCGGGTTCGGCAGCAAGCAGACGTCCTGTGTCGAAATATTTACGGCGGCAGTGACGTTGAAAACTGGCAAGCCGGCCATCTTGGTCTATGACCGGGAGGAGACGTTTACCTGTACCACCAGCCGCCATGCCATGCGTCTAAAGGTTACTCTGGGGGCCGACAAGGAAGGGTATATCCGCGCCGTCGACATCCAGGGCTTGTCTGACACCGGCGCATACGGCGAACACGCTTCCACCGTTTTTATGGTAACGGGAGAAAAAACGCTGCCGTTATATAACAAAACCAAAGCGGTCCGGTTTATGGGCCATGTAGTCTATACCAACAAACCGGCGGCCGGGGCGTACCGCGGCTATGGAGCGACGCAGGGGACGTTTGCCCTGGAGTCGGCGGTGAATATGCTGGCCGCAAAAATGGGCCTGGATCCGGCGGAACTCCGGCTGAAAAACATCGCCCGGGAAGGAGAGCCGTTCCTGGGCTACAAAGGAGGCATTCTGGAGAGTTCCGCGTTGAACCGGTGCATTGAAAAAGGCAAGGAGATGATCGGCTGGAAATTCAAATACCCCATGACGGCGTTAAGAGGCAGCAAGGTGCGGGGTGTCGGCATGGCAGTGACCATGCAGGGCTCCGGCATTGCGAATATCGATACGGCTTCGGCGGAAGTTCGCTTGAACGATAACGGCGATTTTTCCCTGTTGATCGGTTCCACGGATATGGGAACCGGCAGTGATACGATCCTTGCGCAGATGGCGGCAGAGGTATTGGAAGTCTCCATGAACCAGATCATCGTCCATGCCGCTGACACGGACGTTTCGCCGTTTGATCCGGGATCTTACGCTTCGAGCACCACCTATGTGACCGGAATGGCCGTCGTGCGGGCGGCGGAAGATTTGAAACAGCAAATCCTTGCCGAAGGGGCAAAGTTCCTGCAGGCAACGGAAGAAGAGGTGGAGTTTAACGGTCATACTGTGCGGGTAACCGGTACGGATAAAATGATTGGGCTGAAAAAGTTAGCGCAGCAGTTGGTCGTTGGCCCCGATCATCGACAGTTGGTCGGCAATGCGACGTATGGCAGTCCCATTTCGCCGCCGCCGTTTATCGCCGGTTTTGCGGAAGTCGAGGTCGACAGGGAAACCGGGAAAGTCGAATTATTGGACTTCGTAGCGGTGGTGGATTGCGGAACGGTCATCAATCCTCATCTGGCCCGGATCCAGGTCGAGGGAGGGCTGGTCCAGGGAATCGGAATGGCGTTATACGAAGATGTGCGGTACGATAACAAGGGCAAACTGCTGACCAATTCCTTCATGCAGTATAAGATTCCCTGCCGCAAAGACATCGGATCCGTGCGGGTGGCGTTTAAGGAGAGCTTCGAGCCGACAGGGCCGTTTGGCGCCAAATCGGTGGGGGAAGTCGTGATTAATACGCCGGCGGCGGCCATTGCCGCGGCAGTCTACAATGCCGTGGGTGTTCGGATTACACAGTTGCCGATCACGCCGGAAAAAGTCTTTATGGGGATGCAACAATAAAACCGCAAATCAGCAATAAAGATCAAGTTTCATAGACGAACTGAAACGGGAGAGTGGACGATACATGGAACCGGAAAAAATTCACCCAGTGGATGAAATCTTGCCGAAAGGACAGTTGTTTGCTTACGGGTTGCAGCACGTCATGGCGATGTATGCCGGCTGTGTGGCAGTCCCTCTGATCCTTGCCAATGCACTGAAATTGTCATCAGAGCAGTTGATTGTCTTGATTAATTCCGATTTGTTTGTTGCCGGCGTGGCAACGATCATTCAAGCCTATGGGTTTCTCAACATGGGTATTAAGAGCCCGATTGTTCAGGGCGTATCGTTCGCGGCAGTAGCGCCGATGGTGATGGTCGGGCAAAGCGCCGGAGGGCAAACTGCCGGTTTGCTGGCCATCTTTGGCGCGACCATCGCTGCCGGAGTGGTCGGCTATCTGATCAGCCCGGTTTTCAGCCGCCTGATCCGCTATTTTCCGCCGGTGGTTACAGGCTCCATTATCACTTTGATCGGCGTTTCGCTGCTGCCGGTAGCAGTTCGCTGGGCGGGCGGAGGTGTGCCCGGCACCCCTGGCTTCGGCAGTCTGCAATCGATTGGCCTGGCGTTTGCGGTGCTTGTTCTGGTGATCCTGTTGTACCGCTATTTAAAAGGCTTCTACAGCAATATTGCTGTGCTGCTGGGTTTGGTGATCGGCACGGGTTTGGCGGCGCTGCTGGGCATCGTTGATTTTTCCAAGGTCAGCAAGGCTGCGTGGATCGGCTTTTCACAGCCGTTTTATTTTGGCTGGCCCACGTTCGATATTGCGGCGATTGTGGCGTTAACCCTGGCGATGCTGGTCATTATGACGGAAACAACGGGCGATTTTATTGCCGTCGGCGAAATTATCGGCAAGCCTGTCACCCAGAAGGATTTGACGCGGGGACTGCGGGCCGACTCTTTTTCGACGCTGCTCGGCGGCATCATGAACACGTTTCCCCACTCGGCGTTCGCGCAAAATGTCGGTCTTGTCAGTTTGACGCGGGTGAGAAGTCGGTTCGTGGTTGTGGCGGCAGGGATGATCCTCATCGTTCTGGGCTTGTTCCCCAAAGCTGCCGCAGTGGTTGCCTGCATTCCGACACCGGTGCTTGGCGGCGCAGGGATTGCTATGTTCGGCATGGTCGCGGCGAGCGGGATCCGGGCGCTCGGCAAAGTGAAATTCGATGGCACGCATAACGCGATGATCGTGGCGGTCTGTTTGGGCGTAGGCTTGATCCCCCTGGCGGTGCCATCGTTTTATCAAAACTTCCCCAAATGGGCGCAAGTCATTTTGCACAGCGGCATTACTGCCGGCAGTATCGCCGCCATTGCGCTGAATTATATTTTCAATGAGCTGGGGAACAAGAAAGAACCGGAAAATTAAGCACAGGTGGGCTGTAAAAAAAGGATAATGAATATTTTTACATAGTTGCTTTTATAAAGAAAAAATAGATTTAATTATATAAATTTCTAATACAATACTTTTTGTTAATATATATACAAATTAGTAATTAGCATCTATAATAAGAGATAGTTGGTTCATGAATTGAATATCGATGCAGCATTGATTGGAGAAGCATTGAAGCATAAGACGTATTTGGTCACTTGTTTTATGTGGAGCGAGTAGTGAAACCACCCCGAACTTTTTGTTTTGGGCGTGGTTTTTTTTTTTGTGGTCATCACCAAGAAAGGAGTGGACTTAGATCATTAAAAGTAAGACGGGAAGGAACTTTTTCATAATAAGGAGGAATTTTGATGAAAAAAGTAGTATTGACGTTGGCTTTATTATTGGCTTTTAGCAGCATAGCGTTTGCAAGTCCGCTTGCGGATTATTCTAAGGGAAATACATCTTTTGATATCAATTGGCGCCCGAATTTTAATGGAACGGATAAATATACTTCCGCCTGGAGTGAGTCTAGCAGCTATAGTACTATGAACTTAAGCGGAAATCGGAGAACGTATGATTGGACTGTGACTACCGGCCTTGGTAATAACTTTGCCCTTCAATACTCGCAATACAGACCGGTTGGTTCTACTTCTTATGGGTACGAGTATGGAATGAGTACTAAAGAACTGAATGTGTTGTATCAACTGAATAAACACGTATCTGCTTTTGCCGGTGTTCACCGGGCTCATTATGTCGGTGAGACGTATACTCCCAATAGTGACAGGCTGCAGGTGGGATTTGTTGGGTATGATAAAATCGCTGATAAAACGACTCTTTATGGGATATTGGGAGCAGGCAACGACTTGTTGAATTGGGAAACAGGGGTATCTTATCAAGTTGCGCCAAATTTAGAAGTAAATTTTAGCTATCGTTACAAAAAAGTGAGCAACTTGAGTGATGGCTATGAATCTGCAAATGAATACATTGATAATGTTACTGCCAGAGGTTTTGGGTATGGTGTAACTTATAAATTCTAAAGTTTGTACAATTTCTTTTGCTTGCTCTTTATTTCACATCTTTTTCATTGCTGGGGAATATTATGGGAATAGTCTGCGCAAGGAGGGATTTGCAACCTAATTTAATTGGAATACGAGACCAAGGAAGAAATGTTTATTAAAATCAAGGAGTGAATGGATTTATGATGAAAAAAATAGTTTTAATGATGGTTGCTTTATTCATGATCAGCGCAGTGGGCTTTGCGGCGCCGATGACCGATTTTACCCTGGGAAAATGGCAGGTGGATGTTACAGTAAGGCCGGATCTTGATACCAATATTACCACGTACTGGTTGGATGGTTGGAAGACCAAGGGAAAGACGAATGTGGATTTGGCAATAACGGCAGGGATTGGGAATGATTCTGCGGTGCAATATAAACATAATCAATCGAATAGTGTTGTTAATCAAACGTATACGTCCGGCACTTATCATCAAAACTGGGATTATGACTTCGGCATGAATACCCACGAGTTAAATTATTTGCGTAAATTGGATAAAAACAGCGCGGCTTTTGTCGGCATTGCGCATTCCAAAATGGACATGAAATACAGATATCACGATACGAATGGGGGAAATAGTTACCAGGATTTTGGAGATGGATCCACAACCAGTCTCCAGGTTGGTTTGCAGACAACGGTACCCGTTTCGGAAAAACTTGACGGCTATGGAGTTGTTGCGCTTGGAACAAAAATGTCCAGTTTTGAAATCGGTTTAGCCTATAAAGCATCGAAAAATCTAGATGTAAACTTAAGCTATGTAGACCGGAAATATAAAGATCTTGGCCTGGATAATTACAATACAGGCTACGATAATGATATGGAGTACTCTTCCAGCGGTGTTGGCCTTGGCGTAAGCTATCGCTTCTAAGATTGTATGAAAAAACTCCTTGACTATTGCGTAATGCTGTAGTCAAGGAGTTTTTGTTTTTCGTTTCAGAATTATGAGTGACCGGCAGTTAAGATGCGTTAATCAAGGGATGAAATAGAAGATTTGGACAAAATCGCCGGGAACCAAACAGTCAAAGCCGAAATCAACGGCGGTTTCCGTGATGGTGTAGGTGGCTTTATCTTGTAAGCGGCCTTGTACAAAGACTTGAAAAATGCAATCGGTAGGATATTCTGCTTTGACAATTTGAGTGCGAGCCGTCATGTGAGCAGCTTGTTCAACGATACGCATTATAGATGACCTCCTTAGGTTGCTGGATAATATACTGTGTTATTTTATTCGGCTTTTCTGTTCATTTTCCTTTCTCAGTGGCAAGGTATTTTTCGGATAAGCTAAAAAAATGCCCGGCAGTTTATTCTGTCGGGCATTGCTATGGAGGATTGTTGATTATTTGAAGTGTCTGGTCAATAAACCTTTGAAGGCAGCGCCGTGGCGGGCTTCATCTTTGCACATTTCATGCACAGTATCGTGGATGGCATCCAGTCCGAGTTGTTTCGCTTTTTTCGCCAGTTCCAGTTTGCCTTCGCAAGCGCCATATTCCGCGTCTACCCGCAGTTCCAGGTTCGTTTTCGTAGAAGGGGTAACGACTTCACCTAGTAATTCAGCAAATTTGGCAGCATGCTCGGCTTCTTCAAAGGCTATACGCTTATATGCCTCTGCAATTTCAGGATATCCTTCCCTGTCTGCCTGCCTGCTCATGGCAAGATACATACCCACCTCGGTGCATTCTCCCATGAAATTAGCTCTTAAATCCTCCAATAT
>CAYUNV010000005.1:8483-32306 GCA_964446265.1 uncultured Negativicutes bacterium
CATACCGACTTCCGTACACTCACCCAGATAATTCATTTTCAAGCCTTCGATGATTTCGGCATCAACGCCGGCAGCGACTCCGATTCTATGTTCGTCGGCCCAATTCATAGCGAGGTCGGATTTCTCGATGAATTTGGCAGCCGGAGCTTTACATTGAGGACAAAATTCAGGAGCTGCATCTCCTACGTGGGTATAACCGCAAATTGCACAAACAAATTTTTTCATTGATATAACCTCCAGATAATTATTATTAATTAATAACTCATATTGATATTATAACAGGGTTTCTGAAAAATACAACCCTTTTTTGGATTCTTTTTCAAAGTTTGGCGATTCTTTTGCTGTTTTTTCACAATGGGAAATTGCCTTTAAAAAATCTTGTGGCAGGGGCGCATGGACGACAATTTCCCGGTCATCTTTTAGCCGGTGGAAACCCAGGGAGACTGCATGCAAAGCCTGCCGCTTCATCCACGGTGTGCGTATGCCGTACATTCCGTCGCCGATTAGGGGATGACTGATATGGGCCAAATGAACCCGGATTTGATGGGTCCGGCCGGTTTCCAGGTTGAGTTCCAGCAAAGCAGCATGATCAAACGTGCGGATCGTCTGGTAGTGTGTGACGGCCGGATCTCCTTGCGGACATATGGCCCGCCGGTTTGCCAGCGTGGGATGGGCTCCGATCGGGGCGTCAATGGTTCCAGACGGTGGGTCAACAATTCCCTGCACCAAGGCTTGGTAGGTTCGCTTGATGATCCCGCTTTTTAGCTGTTGCTCGAGGAGAAACTGGCTGTGGGCATCTTTGGCAAATAAGATGCAGCCGGAGGTATCACGATCAAGCCGGTGCAGCGGATGCACCGTTCCTTTACCACCGCGCTGTTGCAAGTGGTAAGCCAGGAAATTCGCCAGAGTGCCGCTGGTTGTCCGACCTGCCGGATGAACGAGCTGTCCCGCCGGTTTGTTGAGGACCAACACCGATTCATCTTCATACAGAATTTCGACTGCTCCGGATTCCGGAACGATTCCACCGGTCCGTTCTTCTAAAACCATGACTTGTAGCGTGTCGGATGGTTTTACTTTTTTCTGCAAAAAGACGGGTTTGCCGTTCAGACGGATCCCTTTGAGGCGGGTGAGTTTTTGGATTTTTCGGCCGGAATAATGCAAAATTTGTTTTAGGTATTCTTCGATGGTTAGCCCGGCGTATTCGGCCTGGATAGGATAGGATTGAAATGATTTCACAACGCCCTCCTAAAAATAAGGCCTCCCTTATTCGGATCCATGCAGCGGAGAAGCTTGCACGAATAAAAACAAAGGAGGCAGGTTTTAATAGAACCGTCTACTTCAGGTAAGACTGGCAAGGGGTCATATGCACAACCATGGCATCACGCAGTTTGGGCTCAAACCAGGTCGATTTAGGCGGCATGATTTCGCCGGCATCGGCAATATCCATCAATTCTTCGATGGAGGTCGCGAATAAGGAAAAGGCCACTGCATATTTGCCGCTGTCAACCAGGCGCTCTAATTCCTGCATTCCGCGAATCCCGCCGACAAAGTTAATCCGTTTGTCAGTGCGTGGATTTTCAATTCCCAGCAGCGGCTGCAGCAGGTTGGCTTGAAGGATGCTTACATCCAGTTTGGCTACCGGATTGCTTTCTGCAAACGTTCCGGCTTTAGCCGTGAGCTGGAACCATTGCCCATTGAGGTACATGCCGAAGGTGTGGAGCTGTCCGGGCTTGAAAGCATTATCCTGCTTGGTTACCACAAATTTTTCTTCCACCGCCTGTAAAAATTGCTCGGCGGTTAAGCCGTTCAACTCTTGCACAACCCGGTTATAGTCCATGATGTACATCATATTATGGGGGAAGATTACGGCTTGGAAGGTATTATATTCTTCTTCACCGTTATGGTTTTTATTCCCACTGCGGCACATGTCGCTGACCCGGGAAGCGGCAGCAGAACGATGATGGCCGTCCGCTATGTACAGGTAGTCGATTTTGGCGAAAGCCTGTTCAATAGCGGCAATTTTCGCCGGCTCGTCTACGACATACAGCGTATGGCTGATGCCATCTTCGGAAGTAAAATCATAGACGGGCTGCTGCTGCAAACATTCATTGATGATGCTGTTGATGGTTTCGTCGGCTTTATATGTCAGGAATACGGCGCCGGTTTGCGCTTCTGTTGCCACGATATGGTCAACGCGGTCCTGCTCTTTGTCCGGCCTGGTCAGTTCATGTTTTTTGATGATATTTTGCTGGTACTCGCTGACCGAAGCGGCAGCGACTACGCCAACTTGAACATGTTGCCCCATTTTTTGTTTGTAGATATAAAAACATGGTTTTTCATCCTGGATGAGGATGTGATCTTTTATGAATTGATCTAAATTTTCCCGGGCTTTCGCGTAGACGGCAGGGGAATGGGTATCGATGCCGGGATCCAGATCCACTTCAGATTTGGTAACTCGCAAAAAACTATAGGGGTTGTTTTTGGTTAATTGTCGTGCTTCTTCTGAATCCATTACATCGTACGGCAGCGAAGCCACTTTTTCTGCCAGGGCAGGGGTGGGGCGCAGGCCGCGAAAAGGTTTTATGATAGCCATTCTATTTTGGTTCCTCCTTATATCTAACTATAGGGTTTTATTATTATCAGAATGTATTGACCATTCCAATTTCCTAATACAGGTTCGACGTAAATTGGCAAATCACCTTTCTGCCGTGTGGGCTATACAGGTTGCAACTGTTGCAAACTGGGTATGGTTTTTTCATCAGGGTATTACTGTTGTTTTTCAATGACCAGGAATACGCCAGCCATGATCAATGCGGCGCCTAGCCAGAACGACAGTCCCACTTGTTCGCCCAGAAATAACCAGCCGAGTAATGTACCGACCAGGGGCTGAAAGAAAAAATACAGTCCGGCCTGTGCCGCATCAACCAGTTGCAGGCCTTTGTTCCAAAAGAAAA
Source organism: uncultured Negativicutes bacterium (assembly GCA_964446265.1). Taxonomy (GTDB): domain Bacteria; phylum Bacillota; class Negativicutes; order CTSoil-072; family CTSoil-072; genus CTSoil-072. The sequence continues at coordinate 11,438 of CAYUNV010000005.1, forward strand.
AAGCACCGGCAGTGGAAACAACACCCAGATACAGAATGCCGCCCCAAATGATGGGATCAGAAAGTAAGGATAGGTTGTTGAGCAATACGCTTTGGGAAACGGCAAGAGGCGTCATGGTTACCATCGCTACAATCGCAGCGTAAGTGGTAATGACAAGCTGGGAGTAATGGGCCGGAACTTTTTTTACCAGCACGGACATCAGGGCCCAAGTCAGTGCGGCAATTCCCAGAATAATGCCGCCGAGCTGGGAAGAGCTATTTAAGTCGCCGACGCCGACGATGCAAAGTACGCCAATTGTTGCCAGGCAGACGGATAAGCCTTTGCGGAAAGTAATGGCCTCTTTGAGGATGATCCTGGCGAACACCACCATGAAAGCAGGCGTGGCCGAAGTGATGACGGAGCCCATTTGTGCGGAAGAGAGCTGGGTACCGGCAAATTGCGCCCAAATGGATAGGAAGTAGCCGATGAACCCGATGGAAATCACAAGCGGGATATCCCGTTTCTCGATTTTCCAGGATTGATGAGTAAGAAAGCCGACGATGCCCAGTGTGATGAACGCGACGATATAGCGCAGCCAGACCAGTTCCAGCGGGGGAATAATGGTTAATACGACTTTGCTGACGACGTACATGCCGCCCCAGATGCTGGCTGCCAGCGTTAGATAGATCGGTCCGAGATAATTTTTTAACATATAGTCTGCTCCTGTGAAATGTTTGTTAGTTGTTGCGATAAATGTAGACTTACTTCAGATGGAGTTTCACACTCCATCTGAAGTGTAGTCGAATTTACTTCCGAGCTACAGCCTGTTGATCCCGTCCTAAGAGAGCGGGATCTTACAGGCTGTGAGAAGGATAAAAAAGAAACGATGCCGTACAGCCTTCCGTTTTACGACATGGAAGAAAATACAACATCATTGTTGCAGTGGTTAATGTCAATGTTTTGATTATACCATATTTATTTTACATTTTGTGAACGGAATGAACGGCTGGTAAGTATTTAGTAGTTTGTATCCAATTGTGTAGGCAAGGAGAGTAACAAATCGTTACTTGTAACGATTTGTTACTCTCCTTGCTTACTCTGGCTTTCGGCGATATTTCAATAAAATCAGTAACAAATTGATACAAAAAGATAATGTTGGGTTTGCTGTTCTTGTGAATTCCTCATTAAACAAGGATAGTTGAAATAAACGAATTTTTCAAAATGTTACAACAGTATCAAATTGAAAATGAAGAAAATACAACGATACTCCTGTCTTGCGGTAACAATTTGATACTAATCGATTTTTGGCAAAAATATATTCGTATTTTTTCACAAAAGGTTCGATAATTGGCTTTCTTTTTGCTTTATATGAGGGTGAGCTGCGCAACTCAATAAAAGCGGCGAATACCGCGATGGGAGATGTTCAATGATGAATATACAGGAATTTAATGTCGGGATTGCAGGCTGGGGCCTTTACTTACCGGAAAACTTCATTTCTGCGGAAGAGTTGTCGCCGCAGATTAATACTCCGCCCCACATCATTCGTGAAAAAATGGGGTTTGACCGCAAACCGGTCGGCGGGCCGGAAGATCATTGTGTGGAGATGGGAACGAAAGCGGCCCGGCAATGCTTGGAAAAGACGGGTGTGGATCCCCAAGAAATCGATTTGGTGTTGTGGGCCGGCGAAGATTATAAAGAGTACGTTTGCTGGACCGCCGGAATTGCCGTGCAAGAAAATATCGGCGCTGTGAATGCCTGGGCTTTCGATGTGGCGCTGCGCTGCGCCGGTACGCCATTGGCGTTAAAGGTCGCAAAGGATTTGATGTTCGCCAATCCGGATTTGAATACGGTACTGGTAGTCGGTGGAAATACCAATTGTTATCTGGTGGATTACCGTCGTCCCGAACAGTCTTTCATGTTTGATATGGCGCCGGGCGGTTTGGCGATGCTTTTAAAACGGGATTGGCCGGAAAACCGCATTTTGGGAAGCCATGTGATTACGGAAAGTTCGATGCATATGGATGTCATCGGCGCGAAAGGCGGGTCCAAAAATCGATTGAAGGCAGAAGATGTGGAGAAGGAAGGCTGGAAACTGATTATGCCGGATCCGGCCGGGATGAAAGAGCGTCTTGGGGCGAAATCGCTGTCGTCGTTTACCGGGGCGGTACGGGGCGCATTAGAACGAAGCGGGTTAAAAGAAGCGGACATTGGCTATGTTTGTCCGGTGCACATCAACCCGAAGGGGCATAAGGCGATTTTGGCGGAACTGGGTGTTGACGAAGACAAGGGGGCTTATTTGCAGCAATACGGTCATTGTGGTCATGCTGACCAGATTATTGGTTTGGAAATGGGTCTGAAGGAGGGGAAAATCACGGAGGGGACCAATGTCATTTTCCTTGGCGCCGGAACCGGGTATGCATTTTCATCGACAGTCATTCAGTGGGGAAAATACAAATAGTCGGAGGATGGGAGTGAAAACAATGTCTTTTGCTGAGTTGTACAGACAGAAGCGGATTACTGCGGAAGAGGCGGTAAAAAAAGTGCATAGCGGCGACGAAATCGTGGTTGGCCTCGCTGCGTCAGAACCGCCGGCTTTATTAAGCAAACTCCATTGTGTAAAGGACCAAGTGCAAAACGTATCCGTATTGATGACATTAACGTTGGGCGAATATGAATTTTACATGAACCCGGAAATGAAAGGGCATTTTTTACTGAACACCTGGTATCACGGTGCCGGTCCCCGCAAGGCGCACAATTATGGGACAGTATCCTATAACCCGACTCACTTGCACAATGCAATGCCAAAGCGGCTGACTGTCAAAAAACCGAAAATATTTTTCGGTACGGCCGCGCCGATGGACAAGCATGGCTATTTGAATTTATCGCTTGGTCTGACGTATGAAAAAGAAGCGATTGAACATGCGGATCTGATCATTTTGGAAGTCAATGAAAACTTGCCGCGGACGCACGGCGACACGCAAATCCATATCCGGGATGTGGACTATATAGTTGAAAATACAAAAGCTATTCCGGCGCTGCCGGCTGTCGAGCCAACGGAAAAAGATAAAATTATTGGTCAATATGTTGCCGGACTCGTGGAAGACGGAGCGACGATCCAATTGGGTATTGGTGGGATATCGAACGCAGCCGCTTTATTTTTGACCGATAAAAAAGATTTGGGCGTTCATACCGAGATGCTGTCGGATCCGATTGTCGACCTGGTGGAAGCAGGCGTCGTCACCGGAAAATGCAAGACGCTATGGAAGGACAAGATTATCGCCACTTTTGCTTTCGGATCGAAAAAAATTTACGATTTTATTGATAATAACCCATCGGTGGAAATCCATCGGGGCTGTGTAGTGAATGATCCGGGCGTGGTGGCACAAAACTATAAAATGACTTCAATCAACACGACTCTGCAAGTGGATTTGTTTGGCCAATGCTGCTCGGAAGCGATTGGCAGCCGACAGTATAGCGGCAGCGGCGGCGCAGCGGATACGGCGATTGGCGCTCAGCGCTCGCCGGGCGGAAGATCGATTATCGCGCTCTATTCCACGGCAAAAAACGATACGCTATCTTCCATCGTGTCTGTATTAAGTCCGGGCGCAGCAGTAACCATTGGCCGGAATGATGTGGATTATGTTGTGACGGAATACGGCGTGGCCCATCTGCGCAGTTGTAATGTCCGCGAAAGGGCGGAGAAGCTGATCGGCATTGCCCATCCTGATTTCCGTGAGACCTTGCGGAAGGAAGCAAACCAACTGGCTATCTGGTAGTGGCGCAAAGTGAAAATCGATGTGAGGGGTGAGAAAGAATGAAAACGAAGCATAAAGTGATATCGGTCGTGATGTTTTGTTATTTGGTTGCCTGGTTGGACCGCATGGCGATTAGCATGGCGCTTCCGTCGATGATGAAAGAGCTGAATATGTCGCCGACGATGGCCGGAACGATTATGAGCGCCTTTTTCCTCGGTTATGCCGCTTTTCAAATGCCGGGTGGAATCTTAAGCGACAAAATAGGCCCGCGTAAAGTGATTACGGGCGCTTTGGCCTGGTGGTCGGTTTTCACTGCCTTTACCGGCGCTTGTACTTCCATGACGGCCATGATGGTGACCCGTTTCCTGTTTGGTATCGGCGAAGGTGTTTTCCCCGGCCCGGTTTGGCGTGTGATCGGCAATTGGTTTAGTAAAAAAGACCGTGCAACAGCCAATTCGTTTATTCTCACAACGGTAGCCCTGGGACCTGCGATCACGCCCTTGATCGTGGCGCCGATATTGATTTCCTATGGCTGGCGGGTGATGTTCTATATTCTTGGCGTGGCCGGTTTCGTCTGTGTAGTTTCATCTTGGTTGTACATCGCCAATACCCCTAGGGAGCACAAGAAAATTACCCAGGCAGAACTGGATATACATGACGCCGAAGTGGCAGCTGACGCGATGACTTCCGATAAAACAATGGCTAAAGCTTCCTTAGGGCAACTGATGGCATCCCCGGCGATTTGGATCTTATTTGTCAGCGTTTTGACGCTCACCATCACGATTTACGGTTATTTGACCTGGCTTCCGGCTTATCTGATCAAGGTGCGCGGCTTATCGTTGGCTAAGGCAGGAATTGCCGCTTCCATCCCGTTTTTCTTTGCTGCCGGCGGGATGGCGCTGTCCGGTTGGATCTCCGACCGCTATTTTCGCAACAACAGAAAATATCTGGTCATCATCGCGGAACTGGTAGGCGCTTTTTTCCTCTATCAATTTTTCAATGTCGCCGACATGGCTACAGCCCAAGTTTACCAATGTATAGCTGCATTCTTTCTGTATATGGCGTTGGGGGCTATTTGGACTCTGCCCGTTTTAATGATCCCTGTACATTTAATGGGGTCAGGATCCGGGTTTGTCAATACAGGCGGACAGTTGGGCGGGTTTCTGGCGCCACTGGCGATTGGTTTTATGATCGACTATTTTGGCGGTAATTACGTGGCCGGGTTTAATGTTTTGATCGGTTCGTCCATTCTTTCCGCGTTGATTGTGGCGCTTTTTGTAAAAGATAAGAAAGAACTTGTAACGGCGGTGGAAGAGCCGGTTTAACCCCCTGTTGTTGGCGATTAGAAAACCCGGCTTGCGCCGAGCTTTTATAGCGACGGCGGAAGCCGCTGGTTGCACTTATGTACACCAGATAAAATTTTATTCTTTCTGGTGTACTGAAACAGCCGCTCGGACAGTTGAGCGGCTTTATCGCTGATCGAACCAATATTTCTTACAAAGAAAAAGGAAGAATATCAGTGGAAACCGAAAAGTATACAGAGAATAATGCGGAGGAGTTGGCTGCTGTGAAAGCAATCGCAATATGCGGCTCGCAACGGAAAAATGGCAATACGGAACATTTTTTAAAAATAATGCTGGACGGGCTGGCGGAACAGGGAATTGAAACGGAGTTGATTTCTTTACAGGACAAAACAATCCTGCCCTGTAAAGGCTGTTATGGCTGTCTGGAAAAAAAGGCGTGTGTGATTGAAGATGATTTTGAAGAAATATTTGCCAAAATGATGGCTGCGGACGGAATTATTGTTGGCTCGCCCGTGTATGTTGCCAGAGCATCGTCTCTTTTGTCGGCTTTGTTAGAGCGGGCTACTTTTTCCGGCCGGGCGTCGGGACGGATGTTGTCCGGCAAGGTCGGCGCGCCGGTTACCGTGGCCCGGCGAACCGGCCAGGCTTTTGCTTCGGCGGAATTATTGCTTTGGTATTTTATCAATGATATTACCATTCCCGGTTCTATCTATTGGAATGTCGGTGTTGCAGGGGCAAAAGGCGCGAGAGATGCCGTTAATGATCTGGAAGGCATTGAAATTATGAAATATTCGGCGGCCAATATGGCCCATGTAATGAAAGCGCTGCAAAACTACCGGCAGGCAAATGCGGAAAAGACGGTAGACCGGAACACGTTATTCTTTGACCCGAAGGCGCAAAAGTAATCAATTGCCGGGCAGATCACGGAAAAGCAAAAGTAGAGGAGGCCTGCATTCATGGAGCAGGAAATCGTCGGCCATGAGGCGTTGCAAGCGGTATTTGTAGAAAATGTATTTCGTATTTTTGATCATATGCCGATCGGGATCAGCTTTGTGGATGCAGAAGGCAAAGTCGTTCGCTTGAACCAGACGATGCTGGATTATTTTGGGCTTACTCACGAAGTGGAAGGCCGGCATATTACTGAGATCGAACCAACCTCCCGATTGCCGGTGGTTATGAAAACCATGAAAGCGGAGGTAGCCAACCGGCACCGCTTTGCCAATGGGCGCGAAGCAATCGTACACCGCATTCCGGTAATTGATAACGGACGGCTGATTGGAGCGATTGGGATCATTCTGTTTGGCGATTTACAGGAAATTTATTTGTTGGCGGAAAAAAACAAAATTCTTCTGCGTAAATTGGCGGACTATGAAAAGGAACAGAAACTGTACAAGACCAAGTATGGGTTAACCGATATTATTGGTACCAGTGACGTAATGAAAGCGTGTAAAGATCAGGCGAAACGAATCGCCCGGTCGAACTCAAATGTATTAATTACCGGTGAGAGTGGCGTGGGCAAGGAGTTGTTTGCCCACGCGATTCATGATGAAAGCGCCCGCCGCGACAAACCTTTTGTTCGTGTGAATTGTGCGGCGATACCGGAAACTTTGCTGGAAGCCGAATTGTTTGGCTATGAAGAGGGGGCTTTCACCGGCGCGAAAAGAGGAGGACAACCGGGGAAATTCGAACTTGCCGATGGCGGAACCGTTTTTCTGGACGAGATTGGCGATATGCCTTATGTTATGCAGGCAAAATTATTGCGCGTTTTGCAGGAACGGGAATTTGAACGCGTGGGCGGCAAAGAAATTATCCGCGTGAATGTGCGGGTGATTTCGGCAACCAATGCGGATTTGGAAAGTTTAATCAGCAGTGGCGGATTCCGCAGTGATTTGTTTTATCGGCTGAATGTGCTGGCGCTAAAAATTCCTCCTTTGCGTGAACGGGTGGGTGATATCCCGACTTTGATTTATCATTTTTTGAGCGTTTTATATCAGGAAAACGGTTTGCATGCAACGATTTCGCCGGAGTGCATGTCGGTATTGTGTAAGTACGATAGGCTAGGGAATATCCGTGAATTTCTGAATGTTGTGGAGAAGATCTACCTGGAGGCGGACGGTCGTGTAGCCAATATCGTCGATATTCCGCAATACGTTTTGCGCAGTATCAACATAAAAAAAGTGCGGGTATCGCCGTCCGCCGGGTTAGTGTCAATTTTAGAACGGGTGGAAGCGGAAGAAATTAAACAGGCCATTGATTTATTCGGCGGCAATAAGATCAAGGCAGCGGAATATTTGCAGATTCCGAAAGTGCGGCTGTACCGAAAAATTAAGCGGTATAAAATTGAATAGAATTCGAAAAATTCCATAAATTATGGTATAATAATAGTCAATGATTGGCGAGGGGGAATTACTTTGGTGAAAGTAGTGTCTTCGAAAGGAAACGGTATCTTTCTGCCAATAATTGTTGAAGTTTAACAGGGATTATTGCTGCGGCAATTGCGATCTCTGTTTTTTATTTTTCAACAGTCTGATCCGGTAGGTTCGGATCTTCATAAAAAAACGATGCAGTAAAAATTCCTGATTTTTCACGCAATGTATCCGACAGTCTGAAGCGAGGTGGTAAAACAGATTGCCCCTGCAAAAAAATGGTTGGAGGAGGGTATTGTATGGGAGAAAAGGCTGTATTGCTGGAAAAAAACAAGGGGATTGCGACCATTACACTGAATCGACCGGAAGCAATGAATGCAATGAACCCCGCGCTGGTCGACGGCTGGATTGAGTCGTTGGCAGCGGTAAAAGAGGATCGGGAAGTTAAGGCGGTTGTCCTTACCGGTAACGGCAAAGCATTTTGCGCCGGCGGCGATTTATTCTTTTTAGCCAGTATTCAAGGACCCGTTGCGGCCCGGAATTTTATTGAGCTGGCCGGCCGGATTGTGACGGCCATTATGAGTATGGAAAAACCGGTGATTGCCATGGTGAACGGCGTAGCGGCCGGAGCCGGTTTTAACCTGGCGTTGGCTTGTGATATTGTTTTTTGCGCGAAGTCGGCGCGGTTTGCCCAGAGCTTTGTGAAGGTAGGTTTGGTTCCTGACTGTGGCGGATTATACCTTTTGCCAAGGGTTGTCGGCGCTCATAAGGCCAAAGAATTGATGTTTACGGCGGATTTGCTGGATGCGGATGCAGCGTTGCAGTTAGGGATTGTGAACAGGGTTGTTGCGGATGAAGATCTAAAGGCTGTGACCTATGAATTTGCGGAGCGTATGGCGAATTCCGCGCCGGTTGCCTTGGGAATGATCAAAAAAATGATCAACCGCAGCGGCAATCTCGATCTGGAGGGTACGTTGGAATTGGAGACGGACCTGCAGACGATTTGCATGCAGACAGCCGATCATCAGGAAGGAGTAACCGCGTTTAAGGAGAAACGGGCGCCGGTATTTACGGGAGAATAGAAATGAACAGAAAAGATTGACTATCAAAAAGAGGAGGGGTATGATGGACTGGAAAGCAATGTATCAAAAAAAATTGGTATCGGTAGAGGATGCAGCGGCAGTCATTCAGTCAAACGACAGGGTGTGGTACCCGCCTTGCAGTGGTGCTCCCGTTGATTTAGTCAATGCGATCAGCAAACGGTATAAGGAATTGGAAAATGTAACAATGCTCACCGCATTGATCCTGTCCCCTTTCGATTATTTGAAAGCGGAATATATCGGTCATATTAAACATCATACGATTTTCATGGGCCCCATCGAACGGAAGATGATCAATCAAGGCAATGTGGAAGTGACCTCCTATCAATTTGCCCAGACGGATTGGCTGACGGAACATCGGGTCAAGGGGAATGTATTTATTGTTGAAGTTTCTCCGCCGGATGAGAATGGGAATATGAGTTATGGTGCCATGGGAACGTTTAACGGCCATGCGGCTGCGCGGTATGCCAGTACGATTATTGTACAGGTGAACCGGGAGATGCCGTATGTGTATGGGGGTCAAAAGTCGTTTATCCATGTGAATGATGTGGATTATATTTGCGAGAAGGATCACAAGCTTCCCGAACTGCCTCAGCCGGCGGTCAACGATATTTCGAAAACCATTGCCTCCCATATGGTGGACTACATTGAAAACGGCTCAACGATCCAAATTGGCTTGGGCGGCGTAGCGAACGCAGTTGGATTTTTCCTGGAACATCACAAGGACTTGGGCATCCATACCGAAATGCTGGTGGATTCCATGGTAGCGTTGGTGGAGAAAGGCGTCATCACCGGCGCGCAAAAATCGCTCCATCCGGGTGAGATTACCTGCAGTTTTGGCATCGGGTCAGAAAAATTGTACCGGTTCATGGATAAAAACGCGATGCTCAAAACGTATCCGATTTCGTATATTGCCGATGAAAATGTGATTGCCCAGAATAATAAGTTTATTTCAATTAACAATGCGCTGATGTGTGACCTTACCGGACAGGCCTGTTCCGAATCGCTGGGATTTGACCAGTTCAGCGGCACAGGGGGACAGTTGAACTTTGTCCGCGGAGCGGCTATGTCGCCGGGCGGTAAGTCGTTCCTGGCCTTTCAATCGTATGCCGCATTGAAAGATGGCACGATGACTTCCCGGATCAGCACTGTTTTGCCGCCGGGAGCAGTCGTAACTACCCCACGGACCGATGTTCAATTTATTGTTACCGAATATGGCGTTGCCGACTTAAGGGGACAAAGCATTTCTGAGCGTGCCAAGGCGTTGATCAAAATTGCCCATCCGCAGTTCCGGGATGAGTTGACGGCGGATGCCAAAAAGTACGGTCTGCTGACTTAAAACGGGACAAGATAACCGGTCTCCGCAGTCTCTCATGACAGAAAACGTACAATGTCCATAAACAACGGAAACCTCTGTGGGATCTTACGGCACATGTGGGGCCTCATGGGTTTTATATGAAAGAAGAAATAGTAGGGGGAATAGTATGATTGACATGTCATTAACAGAAGAACAGTTGATTCTGCAGCAGAATATCCGTGAGTTTGTTCAGACAAAAATGACCCCGGCGGTTGTTCAGAAATATGACAAGTCTGGTGAATTTCCCTGGGAAATCATCAATGAATTGATTGCCATGGATCTGCATTGCATGCCAATTCCGGAGGAATATGGCGGACCAGGGCTTGATGCCACGACTTGTGCTCTGTTGGCTGAAGAATTAGGCAAGGGATGTGCCGGAATAGCAACGACAATTGCTGCGAATGGCCTTGCCTGCTATCCGCTCATGATTGCCGGGACGGCGGAACAAAAAAAATTGTTCTTTGATATTGTGCTGCAGGGGAAATTGGCTGCTTTTTGCCTGACTGAACCCAATGCAGGTTCGGATGCCGGCGGGGTTATGACGACGGCCGAACGTGACGGCGATGAATATGTGTTAAACGGTACCAAGTGCTTTATTACAAACGGCGGAGTTGCCGACGTGTATACGGTGTTTGCCAATATTGATGTTAAAAAGGGCATCCGGGGCTTAAGCGCTTTTATTGTCGAACGCAACCGCGAAGGGGTGCAAGTCGGGCAAGAAGAAGATAAAATGGGCATCCGGACATCGAATACGACAGAAGTCATTTTAAAGAATGTACGGGTTCCGGTCGATCATCTCCTTGGCAAAGAAGGCGGCGGCTTCCGGATTGCGATGCAGACGCTGGACGTTTCCCGGCCGTTGGTAGGGGCAATTTCTGTTGGACTGGCTCAATCGGCCTTAGATCGGGCGGCTGAGTATGCGAAAGAGCGGCGGCAGTTCGGCAAACCGATCGCTTCGCTGCAGGCTGTGCAGTTCATGTTGGCCGATATGGCCATCAAAATTGAAGCGGCCCGCAGCATGGTGTATCGCGCTTGCTGGCTGGTTGATTCCAAACAGCCGCATAGTAAGGAAGCCGCGATTGCGAAAGTATTTGCTTCGGATGTGGCGATGCACGTCACCACCGATGCGGTTCAGGTTTTTGGCGGCTACGGCTACAGCCGGCAATATCCGGTGGAAAAATTGATGCGGGATGCGAAGATTATGCAAATCTTTGAAGGGACGAACCAGATTCAGCGGGTCGTTATTGCCGGACAGATTTTGCGGTAAAGGTAGACTGGTTACAGGCTGTGTGAAGATTTTTATGAAATACACTAAGAAGCGCTGTTTGTCGTGCAGACAAACAGCGCTTCTGAGTGTATTATTTGTGTGTACACCCTATAAAATTTTTTATTGTGTACACAATTGCAACCAACGGCTTGCGCTGTCGTTAAATGCTTGGCGCAAGCCGGGTTTTCTAATAATAATGGATTGAATGATTTGAAATAGAACATCGTAATAATGTAAGGAGAGAAATAGATGTTGATGGAGTTTGATGGAAAAAAACCGTTGTTGGATCCGAAAACGTTTGTTGCCGAAGGGGCAAGGGTGATAGGCGCTGTTACCATGAAGGAATTTAGCAGTGTTTGGTTTAACGCGGTGGTTCGCGGCGATGTGAACGGTATTGAAATCGGCCGCTATACGAATATCCAGGATAACTGCGTAATCCATGTGGCGGCAGCTTATCCGGCGATTATTGGCGATTACGTCACGGTCGGCCACAATGTGGTTTTGCATGGCTGTATCGTGGAAGACCATTGTCTGATTGCCATGGGTGCTGTGGTCCTCAATGGCGCAGTCATTGGTCGGGGCAGCATTGTTGCCGCCGGCGCCGTGGTCAAAGAGCGGCAGGTGATTCCGCCTTATTCGATGGTTGTGGGAATTCCTGCTAAGGTTGTGAAAACGATCCCTGACAAGTGGAAGGAACTGCATGCCCAGGCGGTGGGCTACAAAATGTTGTGGACAGAGCGGTATAATATCATGCCGGACGCCGGTGGTGAACGGAACGATACGGACCAAGGCGTATAATAGGTCATTTGCTGGCGGCGGTATCCGGCCTGTCTACTTTGCCCCGAGCCAGTGACGCAAACATACCGATCGTGCAAATCAGGGAAAAAACGATGAAGGCGTCATGGGCGCTGGTTACGAGGGTTTGGCCGTCGTTGATCGGCGAGGCGGCGCTGCCGTTGATGTTGGCGTAAACGGATAGAAGAAGGGTTATAATTGCCATACTGATTGCCTGTCCGGTGAGCCGCATGGTTCCTAATGTTGAGGCTGCTACGCTGTAGTATTGTTTGTCGACTGACCCCATAATGGCATTGTTGTTTGGCGAGGCGAATAAAGCAAATCCGATCCCGATTAGGGTTAGGTTTGTGATAATCATCCATATAGGGGTATCGGCTGTAATAAAAATGAATAAAAACAAGCCCAAGGTGCTGAAGCCCATGCCGCAGGATGCGACGATGCGTGGCTCTATCCGGTCGGACAACGCTCCGGCAAACGGAGAACAGACTGCCATGAGCAGCGGCTGTGACAGCATGATCAATCCGGCCGTTTGCGAATTATACCCCATGACAACCTGTAAATACAAGGAAACAATAAAGCTGACCGCAAAGGTGGCAGAATAATTGATCATTGCCGCCAGATTGGAGAATGCGAAAACCCGGTTGTTCCGAAACAGGCTGACCCGGAAAATCGGGAAGCGGAGCTTGGATTCGTAATAGATGAAGAGCAGCAATAAGGCCAGGCCGGCTGCCAACAATACCCTGGCTGTAATGTTTTTGGAAATGGAAGAAAGGCCGTATAAAATGGTGGGGATGGTTATGATGTACAACAGGCTGCCGATGATGTCGAATTTGTCGCCTTTGGCATCAGCCCATTCGCCTTTTAACCGCCAGGCAGCCAATAGAGCACTGCAGCCGGCGATGAACGCGGTAAAGAAGAAGATGCTGCGCCAGCCGAGTTGGTGCGTCATGAAACCGCCCAGTACCGGGCCTAATGACAAACCGATGTAGGTAGCAGCGGCGGTGAGGCCCATCGCATGGCCGCGCCGGTGCGGCGGGAAGACGGAAGTTAAGATGGCGATTCCGGTGCTGAAGATCATGGTGCTGATTGCCCCGTGGCAGGTGCGGAACACGATCAACGAAGATATGGACCAGGACAGGCCGGATAACAGGGAACAGACGGAAAATAAGCTAAGCCCGGTAATCAATACTTTTTTTCGGCCGATGATATCGGCTATTTTTCCGACCGGCAGCAAAAAAGCGGCCGAAGCGAGTAGGTAACTGGTGACCATCCAACTGAGCAGCAAGGGGCTGCTGTCAAATTCGGCGCCAATTGCCGGAATGGCCAGATTGGTTGCGCTGCCCATAAACGGCGCTAAAAAAGAGGTTGCCATAACAACCAGCAGAACAGCATTTTCTAATGTAAGTGTAAAATTCATAAAGTGCTCCTTGCCATGGATTGTACCGATCATATCTTTTATTGTATGCCGAAGTGGGAAAGGATGCAAGTGAGCGTAGGGAGGCAGGGATCAAGCCTAACCCCCATATTCCCCCTTATTATTTATTTTTTAATAAAGAAATGGTATGCAAATCGACGCTAACGGACGATTTGTGGAGGAAATGTAATAAAAAACTCATTTCATTCTACCGATTGCTGGTTTAATAGTTTAGCAAAATAAAGTAAAATAGGTGCAGATTACATCATGAATATGGAGGGAATTCAGAATGAAACGTTTTCTGGTACTTATGCTTGTTTTAGTGTTGAGCGGTTTAATGATAGCAGGTTGTGGCGGTCAGAAGAAAAAATTGGTGATTGGTTTGGACGATAATTTCCCGCCGATGGGTTTCCGGGACGATAAAAATCAAATTGTCGGGTTTGATATCGATCTAGCCAAAGAAGCGGCAAAACGCTTGAATATGGATGTAGAATTTAAGCCGATTGACTGGAACAGCAAAGAAGTGGAACTGAACAGTAAGCGGATTGATATGATTTGGAACGGCTTGACTGTTACCGAAAAACGGAAAGAAAATATTTTGTTCAGCCAGCCGTATATGGAAAATGGCCAAATTATTGTTGTATTAGCCAACTCGCCAATTAAAACCAAGGCGGATTTGGCTGGAAAAGTTGTTGGAACCCAGGAAGGCAGCAGCAGCATTGATTCCATGCAAAAAGAACCTCAGGTTTTCAACTCGTTCAAAGAACTGAAAAAATATCCGGATAATATTGCTGCTTTCATGGATTTGGCAAGCGGCCGTGTGGATGCCATTGTGTTGGATGAGCTTGTTGGCCGTTACTATATTACCAAAAAGGCAAAAAATCCAAATGAATATCGGGTATTAGACCAAGGTTTCGCTGCGGAACAAATGGCTGTTGGAATGCGTAAAGGCGACACCGAATTACAAGCCAAATTGCAGAAGGTTTTGGACGAAATGAAAAAAGACGGGACTTCCGCCAAAATATCCAAGCAATGGTTTGGGGTAGATATGATCAAATAGACAGTTTCAGGAGTGTCGAGTCTTAGAGCCAATGGCGTCCTGCCATTGGCTCTTATTGGCTTGATAAAATGCTGCGGGCAGCTGTTGTTTATGTGGTAAATAACTAGCCAATAAGCAGATGGATTTTTACAACGGTCTCTAGTGGGATAGAATTGAGGTATTTTTGATGGAATATGTTTTGGGAATTCTTGGACCGATGATAGACGGTTCATTGATTACAATGAAGATGTTTGCGATTGTCATTGTCCTGTCGCTGCCGCTGGGTTTACTGGTTTCTTTATTGCGGCTATCCAAATTTAAACCGCTGCGTTTGGCCGTGGGGACTTACATCTGGGTTATGCGGGGAACCCCGTTGATGCTCCAGCTCCTGTTTGTGTATTATGGCCTGCCGTTTTTGCCATTCGGCGGCATTATGCTGACGGATATGCAGGCGGCGATTTTTGCCTTTACGTTTAACTACGCGGCGTATACGGCGGAAATTTTCCGGGCCGGGATCCAATCGATTGACAAGGGGCAATACGAGGGAGCCAAAGCCTTAGGGATGACGTATCCGCAGACGATGCGGAGGATTATCATTCCCCAGATGATTAAACGGGTTTTGCCGCCGATCAGCAATGAGACAATCTCTTTGGTGAAAGATACGTCGTTAATTTATATTTTGGCGATGAATGATTTGCTGCGGACCACCCGGGCGATTGTGCAGCGGGATTTTGACACAACCGCGTTTATTGTCGCCGCTGTGTTTTATTTGCTGATGACATTGGTGGTAACCTTTGTTTTCGAAAAGCTCGAGAAACATTATGCGGCCTATGAGGGATAGTGATATGAATATGAAAATGATCGAAGTGCAAAATGTTTATAAAAGCTACGGCAGCCTTTCCGTTTTAAAGGGAATCTCGCTGGAGGTTGCCAAAGCGGAAGTATTGGCGATTATCGGCCCGTCCGGATCGGGGAAAAGTACGCTGTTGCGCTGCTTGAACCGCCTGGAGGAGATCGATCGGGGAACGATCAAAATTGCCGGCCAGGTCCTGGTGTCGGAGGTTGACGGTGTCAGCCATTATGCGCCGGCGGCGGAGGCCTTGGCGATTTGCCGGCGGACGGGCATGATTTTTCAGAACTTTAATTTGTTCCCGCATATGACTGTTTTACAGAATATCATGGAAGCGCCGATGACGGTGAAAGGGGTCAAAAAGTCCGAGATCCAGCCGGAAGCGGAAGAATTGCTGCGCCGTGTGGGGCTGTTTGAGAAGCGGAATAATTATCCGTCCCAGTTATCCGGAGGGCAGAAACAGCGGGTAGCCATTGCCCGGGCATTGGCCATGAAACCGGATATCATGCTGTTTGATGAAGCCACGGCTTCCCTTGATCCGGAACTTACCGCAGAAGTATTGAAAGTCATTGGCCAGTTGGCCGCAGAACATATGACGATGATTGTGGTGACGCACGAAATGGGCTTTGCCCGCGAGGTGGCCCATCGGGTGATTTTTATGGATCATGGCGAGATTGTGGAAGAGGGAACTCCGGAAGAAATTTTCAGCCAGCCGAAGCAGCCACGGACGCAGGCGTTCTTAAACAGTATTTTATAGGCTGTTCCTGCATCTCAGCCTTTTTGAACAGCCTGCTTATTTGTGGTTGTGAAAAAAACTAAATGAAAAACTAATTTGTAGGGACAAGGGGACAGGGACAACAAACCTGTCCCCTTGTCCATTTTGCAGAATATTTACAAAAATTAACTTGACAGGGCGGGAATATCGTTATTCAATTAAATTAATTACAAATAGTGGGCAGGAGGAATAAAGTATGGCGCCGCAATGGCTGTCTTGGCTTACAACCGATGATTTGCCCAAACCCCGTGCCGGCGCAGCCGCAGTGGATTTGATCGGAGTGCGCAAAGTGTATGTGACCGGCGCCGGGGAATTTGAAGCGCTGCGGGACATCAATTTTCAGGTGAATGCAGGCGAGTTCGTCGCAGTAGTTGGCAAATCCGGCAGCGGTAAGTCAACGCTGATTAATATGATCACCGGCATTGACCGCCCTACCGAGGGGGAAGTGTGGGTTGCCGGCACTCCCATCCATTTGTTGTCGGAAAACCAGATTGCAATTTGGCGGGGCCGGACGGTAGGGGTTGTGTTTCAATTCTTTCAATTGCTGCCAACCTTGACCGCTCTGGAAAATGTAATGCTGCCGATGGATTTTTGCGATGTCCATTCTCCTTTGGAGCGCCCGCGGCGGGCGCTGGAACTGTTGGAAATGGTCGGAGTGGGCGAACAGGCCGATAAATTACCGGCTAAGCTGTCCGGCGGCGAGCAGCAGCGGGTCGCCATTGCCCGTTGTTTGGCCAATGACCCGCCGTTGATTGTAGCGGATGAACCGACCGGCAACCTCGATACGCAAACCGCCTCGGCCGTTATCGATTTATTTGTGGATCTGGCCAGTAAAGGAAAAACGATCGTTATTGTCACCCATGACAAAGACATTGCGCAGCGCGGCAGCCGGATCGTGGTTGTATCAGAAGGCCGGATTGTGAGTTCGAGCGCTGCCAGGGGGGCGAAAGCATGAAACCGTTTATCTGGCTCAGCCCGCGGTGGCGAAAGGTATGGGCGGATTTATGGGGCAACAAGCTGCGCAGCATTCTGGTCATTTTGTCAATTTCGGTGGGTGTGTTTTCTATCGGCATGTTATTTAGCTGTTATCTGATGTTCGAACGGGATTTGACGAATAGCTGGGTTTCGGCCTCGCCGGCGAGCGCCAGCTTGTATGCGGATCCGTTTGATGAAGAACTGGTTGACAGCGTTCGCAGTATCCGGGGCGTAAAAGAAGCTGATGGCCGGAGGAATGTTGATCTGCGCGTCAGGGATTCCAATGGCATATGGCAGCAGATGTTTTTGACGGCGATCCCGGATTATATGAAACAAAAAGTGAATATTGTCCGGTCGGAGGGCGGAGCCTGGCCGCCGGGGGACGGCGATGTCCTTCTGGAACGGTCTTCACTGCGGGATTTGAAGGTAAGCCAGGGCAGCACCATTTTGGTGGAAACGTCTGATGGGCGGAAGCGGACGATGAAGGTAACCGGCGTAGTGTATGATGCCAGCCAGGTTCCCAGCCTGTTCACCGGCCGTTATTATGGCTACATTAATATGGATACCTTAGAAAAATTGGATGTGCCGCGTCAATTGGACCAGGTCAATTTTATTGTGCAGCCGTGGATCTTACAGGGCCAGTCGACGGAACCGATTGAAGCAATAGGGCGAAAAGCGTGGACAAAACTGGAGCAAGGGGGAACGATTGTTTTTTGGCTGCTGGCGAATAAGCCAGGCGAACATATGATGCAGAGTGCGATTAATGCGTTGATTTGGCTGTTGGCGGCCATGGGAGCCTTGTCGTTGATCCTCGGGACATTCTTGCTGATCAATACGGTTTCCGCGATTTTGGCGCAGCAGGTACGCCAGGTGGGCATCATGAAAGCGATTGGCGCCCGCCAAGGGCAAATTCTGCAAATGTACCTGACCTTGGTTGGTTTGTACGGTTTGCTGGCTTTGTTTGTCGCGCTGCCCGTGGGGGCCTTCGCGGCCAATGCCATTACCCAGTTTATTGCCGGAGTGTTTAATTTTAATTCCGGCGGCTTGGAACTGCCGCTGCAGGTTATTTTGCTGGAGGCAGCGATCTCCATTCTGGTTCCCGTGCTGGCGGCGTTATGGCCGATCTGGCGGGGGACGGGCATAACCGTCCGGGAGGCAGTCAGCGATTACGGGATTAGCGCAGTGGAAGCCGGCAACTGGATCGACCGCTGGGTGGACAGCATTCTTGCCCGTCTAAAAAAACTGCCCCGGCCGGTGTTGCTGTCTTTGCGCAATACTTTCCGCCGCAAGGGCAGGCTGGTTCTTACGCTGCTGACGTTGACGCTAGCCGGGACCGTGTTTATGGCTGTTTTTTCTGTTCGCTCGTCTTTGTACTCGACGCTGGATGAAGCGATGGATTATTTTCATTATGATGTTTCCTTCGGTTTCACGCAAAATTACCGAGCCAGCCGGGTTGAGCAGGAAGTGATGCAGGTACCGGGCGTCAAGGCGGTGGAAGCCTGGGGTTTTACGTCCGGCCGGGTGCTGCGGGATGAACGCAAGGAATCGGAGAATGAAGCGAGTAAAAACGTGATTATTTTTGCGTTGCCGGTCAATTCAACCATGGTCAAACCCAAACTGGTGGAAGGACGATGGCTGATTGAAGGCGATGAAAATGCCTTGGTTGTGAATACCGAAGTGATCAAAGATAGTCCTCAGTTAAAGGTAGGCGGTCCGGCCGTCATAAAAGCGGGAACCCGGAAGTTGGTGCTTACGGTGGTTGGTGTCACCCAGAGTACTTTGACTGGTCCGATCGTGTATGCTCCCTATGATTGGCTTACCTCGGCGGTCCAGGAAGCGGGCCGCGCGCGGTCGGTGCAGGTGGTGGCCCAGTCGGCTGACCTTCAGGAGCAAAGCGCTTTGGGGCGGGCTTTGGAGGAACATCTGAAAACGCATGGGCTGCGCGTGCAGGATGTGCATATTACCTGGGAGTTGAAACAGCGCATCCGGGCGCAGTTTGATATTATTACGACCTTTTTATTGATTATGGCAATCTTGCTGGCCGTTGTCGGCGCGCTTGGACTGACGGGTACAATGGGGATTAATGTCCTGGAACGGACGCGGGAAATCGGTGTATTGCGGGCCATTGGCGCTTCCAGTTTGGACATCGGCAAAATATTTGTCATCGAGGCGTTATGCATTGGGTTGATCAGTTGGCTGGCCGGACTAGTGTTGGCCCTGCCGGTAGCTGCAATCTTGAGCTACCAGGTCGGCGTTCTGTTTTTGCAAAACCCGTTGACTTTTTCGTTCAGTTTTTTAGGAGTATTGATTTGGCTGGTTTTGTCATTATTCTTATCGGTAATGGCCAGTCTGTTGCCGGCTTGGAAGGCTTCGCGGCTGAGTGTTAAAGATGTGCTGAGCTATGAATAGAACAATCATGGGGGGGCGGCGGCAATGAGGATCCAAAAACGGCATTGGCTGATATTGGTTCTGCTGATTGCGGTAATCGCAGGTGGCTGGTGGTTTTGGAGCAGCAGGCAGGAAAAAGCGAAAAATTTGCCGCCGGTCAAAGCAGACAGCCGGGTTTTGGCAGAGGGCATTGTCTTCCCGGTGAAATATGCGCAATTGGTTATGCCGGTGGATGGCAATATCGGCGAGATCCTGGTAAGAGAAGGAGAAGCCGTGAAGGCAGGACAACCGTTGATCCGGCTGATCCGTCAAGATTATCAAGCCCGCGTTGCCAGCGCCCGGTCCGATGTGGCCCGCGCAGCGGCAACGGTAGAACAGGCGCAAGTGAACGCGGCGGACGCCGAGCGAGAACTCGATCGGCAGCAGAGATTGGAGTCAGTTGGTGCTACGCCGCGTCAACAACTCGACCAGGCGCAGACGGCGGCTGAACGGAACCGGGCTGTTTTGGTACAGGCTCAAGCTGAACTGTCAGCGCAAAAAGAAAAGCTCTCCGAAACGGAAAGCTTGTTGAATAAAACCGAACTGACGGCCCCGCTTGACGGCACAGTGGCCTACCTGGATGTTAAGACCGGGGAGCATGCAGCAATCGGTACGGTTTTAGTCCGTATTGCCGACGAGTCGTCCTGGGAAATTCGCAGCGACGACCTGACGGAACTGGTGGTCGCTAAGGTGCGGGTTGGAGCTGCCGTTTCCTTGACGTTTGACGGATTGCCGGGAGTGGAAATTCCGGGGAAAGTAAAATTTATCCGCCCCTTTGGCGAAAAAAAGCGCGGCGATATTACGTATACGGTAACCATTGCGCCGGACCGCTGGGATGAGCGGCTGCGCTGGAATATGACGGCGCAGATTGCCATTGAACCTGTGCAATAGCAGCAGATGCTGGGGTCAGGCTTGACTTATTTCATGAAATAAGTCAAGCCTGACCCCAGCACCCGGCAGGATTAGCGGGGGAAACCGTAGAATTGTAAAGCTGATATTAAAACAGCTAAAAAATTCATTTGATTAGGTGATAAATTTGGCAATGCAGCAAACGCATTTAGTTTTTGACACACAAATTGGCAGCACGAAACCGGTTACGCTTCGCAACCGCGAAATCCAGTGCCCGTTTTGCCACCGGCAGTTGCTTAAAGGGATCATTGCCGAGGACGGCCCTGTTATGCTTTTGCATAACAAATATCCGGTGTTGCAGGATGCGGTTCAAACCGTGTTGATTGAAACCTATGATTGTAATTCGGAATTATCAACTTACCCGAAAGAACATCTGTATAAGGTGATACGCTTTGGCCTGGAAAAATGGCAGGAAATGATTGACAGCGGGGAATTTGCATCCGTGCTTTTTTATAAAAACCATGGACCCTATTCGGGCGGAACGATCTGGCATCCGCATATGCAAATTGTCGGGCTGAAACATATTGATTATACGCAGAATATTTCTGTGGAAAGTT
>CAYUNV010000006.1:0-30536 GCA_964446265.1 uncultured Negativicutes bacterium
CCATCATTTTTTCCAGTGCTTCATATTTTGTATTGTCCTCTTCAAATAAATCAAGTTGTATATGCTGATCTGCCGTCACCAGATTTGCACCGCGTACACCAATGCTGCGGATCGGTTTATCCCAGGTATAATGGGAAACAAACAATTCCATTGCCTTATTGGCAATTTCACCTGATAAGAAGCTTGGACTTCGCAATGCTCCTTGCCGTTCAAACGAGAATAATTCGGTATTGCGAACATGAATAACAACGGTTTTGCATTTCACTCCATGCTGGCGTAGTCGTGCCGCTACACTTTCCGCTAATACATAGAAAATAAGTTTGACATCTTCATTATTCACAAGATCCCGTGGTGTTGTGGTGCTGTTACCGATACTTTTAATAATACTTTCTTCGCCGGAACATCGTACTGGCGCAATATCTAAACCATTGGCAAAATGCCACAGGGTTTCGCCCCATACACCAAGCAGCAATCGCAGACTATGAATATCTCGTTTCGCTAAATCACCAATCGTTAATATGGCACGATTGCGCAATTTTTGCTGCGTAGACCGCCCAACGTAAAGTAATTCACCAACAGGCAACGGCCATACCAGCTGTTGAAAATTATCCTTGGCAATGATCGTCGTTGCATCGGGCTTCTTCATATCACTGCCCAGTTTGGCAAAAATCTTGTTGTAAGAAACTCCAACTGAACCCGTAATCCCTAATTCATCCCGTAATCGTTGCCGGATATTATCCGCGATTTGTTCGCCATCACCAAATAATTGTACTGAACTAGTAACATCTAACCATGCCTCATCGATGCCAAATGGCTCAATTTGATCGGTATACTCTTCGTAAATTTTTCGGGCCAGTCTCGAAAAACGCAGATATTTGCGAAAATCAGGCGGCAAACAAAGCAATTCCGGGCATTTCTGTTTTGCTTGCCAGATCGCTTCTCCCGTTTTAACCCCAACAGCTTTAGCCAGGTTATTTTTTGCTAAAATAATGCCATGCCTAGCTTCAACATCACCGGTTACAGCAACTGGTTTTTCTCTCAATTCTGGGCGATACAGACATTCGACGGAGGCGTAGAAGTTATTCAGATCAGCATGTAGAATAGTACGTTGCATAACTCTCACCGCCAATAAAACATATGTTCGTTTTTTATATTATACAACGTACTTTTATCGAAAACAAGCGTTCGATTTTCTATTTAGTTGCTATTATGCTAATCAGGCTGAATATCCCAAACCCAGAAATGATCAACCCAGAAATTCGATTGACCCATCGGAGGCGTTTCTTATCAAACTTTTGACGTAAAGCACTCACCATTCCACTTAAAATGAACCACCAGAGCGTAGACCCAGAGAAAACACCCACAACCAATAACACGGATGAGAGATAATCTCCCGCTTTATCGTCGCTCCCCAATCCTGCAAACACAGCAGCAAAAGAGAGTATCGTCATCGGATTCGTAATCGTTAAAAAGACGGTAGATATATAAGCGCCGAGAAAACCCTTCACATTTTCATGCGCAGTTGCGGACACTTCCACAGGGATAGAGCGAAAAGTAGCAAAACCCAAATAAAGAAGAAACAAGCCTCCACTAAGACGCAAATACACTTGATGGTCTAAGAGAAATACCGATACAACAGATATTCCAAGTGCAGCAATCAATCCATAAAGTGCATCGGCTGTCGCAGCACCTAAGCCAGATATAAAGTCAATTCCCATTCCATTGGCTAGTGTGCGTCGAATACAGAGGATTCCTATTGGACCTACGGGAGCGGCAATGGATAATCCGAGAATAATCCCTTTCAGTAAAAATAGCATGGTTTACTCCTTTACTACACTTAGTGGTAGTATGGGCGTTTCTTTTATTGTCGAAAGAATAACCATTGTTCTGGTTTTTATACCCGGAAAGGATTTGATTTCTTTACTGACCAGCCGTTCTAAGTCTTTAGTTCCAGAACAGCGAACCTTCAAAATATAATCCACATCTCCCGCTACGTGATGGCACTCTAGCACTTCCGGTAATTCCTCCACTTTTTGTAATAGGTTTATTCTTTGGTTCGGGTCTTCGATGATTACGGAAATCAATGCCGCTAATCCACAACCAATAGCGTCTGGATCAATTAGTGCAGAATAACCCTTAATGATCCCTGCATCCTCCAGTTTATGAACTCTATCAGCCGCCGCTGGAGCAGATAGACCTAATAAGGTGCCTAATTCCGCCCATGTTGTACGTGCCTGTTCCATAAGTCGTTTAATAACTTTTAAATCGATATTATCCAATCTTAAAACCTTCTTTTCGTATGTTTTTAATTAATTATACTTACTAATAATAAACAAGTAAAGAAATGTCTATAAAATCCACTTGCTTTATATAAATAAAAAGACACTCTTTTCGAGTGCCTATTATTATAGACCATTTAAATTAAAACATACTTTCGCGGCGGCATATTTCCTTTCAGAAAATATGCCGCCATTATTGTTTATCAATTGTCTTGAACCAAAGGCTAAAACCTTTGGTTGCAAAACTCTTCAGTATCACCAGCAAATGGTGTCGCCACCATCTGCTGGCGACACTTTATTTTTTGCAGCCACACCTTCTATCCTCTGCTTCAAGACTCTTATTTTATCTAATAATGAATATCTCCTATGTTTCCCAGTTTATAATGCGGACACGGCTTTAATGGCATTTCCGATTTAAGATGTGGTTTCATTGTCCCTCTATTGCCATCGTATTCGTAATAAATAGTTTGGTCTTTGCACTTTTCCGTCCAATTTGTTAAAAGGTTCATTGCAATACTTACAGCTGTTGCAGCAAGCATTGCATTAGGCCAGATCACTTGCGGTCTTATCCCTGCATGCCCATATGTTTTTGTTTCCTGCGCAAGAACCGTTTCGTTAAGAAAGTCATAACATCTCATACAAGGAAATCCTGGGATGCTTGCAATTACTTGTCCTGACATTCTGGGTGGTTCTCCAGGGACCTTTTTAACATCCATTCCAATGTCAATATAGGGAATTAATGATCGTCTCGCAAGAGATTCAAGCTCTGCTCGATTTTGATAACCATCCAAACATCCGAAAATGATATCGCAAGATTTAAACTCGTCCGTGTTTTCTTGCCATTTTCCACAAATACTAGAAATAAATGCATTTGGTTGTATGCCGCGAATATGCCTTACTGCGATTGCCATCTTCGATGTTTTTAGTTCAACATCAAGCTGTGTTGCTCCAACAAGCCGGTTCAAGTTAGTGCTCTCAATTTGATCATAATCACATAAGACATAGCGTTTAAAGCCAATATGTGCTAATTGTTGAACGACTTGTGAACCTCCACCTCCAAGACCGATAATTCCAATTAAACAATTTTCAAATATATGGTCCAGATTTTTGCCAAGAAAAGACTGTCGGCTATGTTGATCACCCAATGATATCCCTCCCATTCCAATCAAAGGATAGTGGAAGACCTTCAATTGTGTACCGGAAAACATCCAAAGAGATTTCTTTTCCTGGCAACCATACTCTGAGCATCATTTTATTATCACTTAAAAGCAAAAAACCATGAGGCATTTGCGGACTAGCATTTTGAAAAGACCGCAAAAAGTTAGAATGATTTGCTACATCATCACGGCTAAACAGAGGATATCCAGAAATATTATGAATATGTACATGCAAAATCCCTTCCCCATTCTTGTCCGCTCTCTTCATTGCAAGTGCAATAGCGCGATGATCGATACGGGCTCCCACCGTTTTATCTTTGATATAAAATTCATCTGGAATAATCTCATATCCAGTCGCAACTAGAACAGTATTACCGGCTGGTTTTACAAACATATAGCCTACTCGTTCGTAGGCGAAAGGGTGGGAGCGACATAAGTCGCTCCTCATTTTTTTATGTATTGATTGGGTCATTCGCAATTGCATCATATGACCAACCCCCTCAGATGGTTCATTACCATATTTAACAAGGGCATGTTCTGGATATTATTGTACGAAAAAGCATACCATTGCTGTCCAAGGACAAAGACGTTTCCGTTCCAATTCACCGCTTTGGGGGTCTGAATTTGTTCTTTGAAGAATAACCGTGACGTATAAGAGCTGTGAGGTTGGGGACAAAGCAGGGCATCACATATTTCAGGCTTACATCCTGGCGGCATTTTAAGTTTTGGGATATACACATAAACATATCCACTTTCCTCAAACTCCTTGACATCGGATCCTAACTGTACCTTTAATTCGTCAAGCTGATTTTCTGGATAAGCCATCTATAGCCCCTCCTTAAGACGAGGCGCCAGATGGCGCAGACGACTTGAATTGTTCTCCACCTTTAATGACAATGGTGTCGGCATCATTGAGACCAATTTCATAGTCTGGCATTTTGTACAAAATATCAGTTGAAGGAATATTACCAGTCTTTTTAATTGTAGCCACCGTTTGATTACCACGATGTATCGGTACTTTTATATTGTTGATATCAATTTCCACTAAATCTTTGCTATGATTTTCACTCTGATTGGCACTATTCCCATCTTTCATTTCCTGAGTTTTGATTTCCTGAGTATCGTTACTTTTCATAGTCATTGTACATTCCAACCCTTCATTAAGATTTGGGCTTTAAAGAAAGAAATTTAACTAAAAATTTCTTCACTCGGCACAAATCCAGCAGGAAAAACACAAAACCCGACGAATAGCATAACATACCATATTATTGATTTATAAAAAGAACTAGGCATTGTTTAGATCTCTGTTGGTTCGGCGATATAGTAGGTTTTCCCGACCTTGCTATCTACTTTAACGGTTCAAAAGTTAAAATTTTCGTAAAAAGAACATCGGCCAGGATGTTCTTTTTACTTTTTTAAAACTTGCATATCGCATCACCTCATTAATAAAAATTACTCGGCAAATTTACTGCCTAACACAATTATATACAAGTATTGTTTTTTTATCAAGTTAACTTTACTTATATACAATAAAGGTTTTTTTGTATATAATGATGATATAGAAACTTATTATTTATATGAAAGGGTGGCGAAGATGACTTCCAATGTGATTGGCGAAAACCTCCGCCGACTTCGCGAAGCAAAAAATTTAACTCAAGGCGAGATGGCAGATCTCGCTGGAATCTCGAGGATTGCTTATCGAAATATTGAAAATGGCAGTTCAACTCCAAAATTAACGACTCTGCAAAATGTTGCTTCTGGGATGGATATTAAACTTCAAGATTTATTTGCAGAGGTTAAAACCTTAAAAAAAGTAAGGTTTCGTGCTTCTAAAAAAATGAATAATCGAGATAGAATTTTGACTGAAGTTGCTAGATGGCTTGATGATTTTAATTTCCTCGAAAAAACTCTTAACGACTACCAACAATGTCGTTATAGTTCTCTTCCAGAAAAATTTGCTAAAATGGATAGCAATCCAGAAAAAGCAATTCATGCAGCTGCCCAAGCCAGAAAAAAATTAAAGCTTTCTGACAACATGCCTATACGCGATATTGCTGGATTGCTTGAGTCATGTGGCATAAAAATATACCCCATTAATCTTGCAGCGCCCGGTTTTTTTGGCTTATCCGTTGCTGCTGAAGAAGGGGGCCCTGCTATTATTGTGAATGTATGGGATAGAATTTCAGTTGAACGTTGGATTTTTAGTGCTGCTCACGAATTTGGTCATTTGCTTCTTCATCTTGATGCCTATAATGTTGAAGAAACTGCTGAAAATGATTCGCAAGAAATCGAAGCCAACGTTTTTGCCTCTCATTTTTTGATGCCCGATAGTGTATTTCAGTCAGAGTGGGCAGATGCTTATGGATTATCCTTTGTTGACAGAGTTCTTAAAGTAAAACGAATTTTTCAGGTTAGTTATAAAACAGTCCTGTATCGACTTTCTGAAAAATATGGAAATTCTATTTGGGGTAAATTTCAAGGTGCTTATAAATTAAGAACAGGAAAGACTTTGTCTATAATAGACGAACCAGAAGCTTTGCCACCAGACAAATTTCATCAATCACCAGAAATATTGCGTTCTCAGGAACCAGATTCTCTATCTCCATCTTATTTTATGGAAGACCGTTTATCTAAATTAGTTCGCAATGCTATTGAAAAAGACGAGATTACTATGAGTCGGGGCGCAGAAATTCTTCGTCTAGATTTGGAAAAGATGAGAGAAACTGTCTCTTCTTGGGTATGAAAGGATGGAAACAAAAAAGAAACGTTTTCTCATACTAGATGCGAACACACTCATCGATTATTGTAAATCCGACAGGACAATTATAAAACTAATATGTACTTATGTGGGGCAAATATATTTGGCTAACCCTGTGTTAACAGAAGTTAATGAAATGGATGAAACAATCTGTAAGGAACTCGGAATTATGCTTGTAGAACCCGAGCTAGATGAAGTGTTTTCAGCAGCCCAAAAAAGGGGCCGCTTGTCTTTTCAAGATCACTTGTGCTTACTTCTTGCTAAAAAAAATGGTTGGACGTGCGTCACTAACGATATACCATTGAGGCGTGCATGCGAAGCCGATGGTGTCCCATTAATTTGGAGTATTGAGCTTGTTTGTATATTAGTTGAGTCCAATGGCCTTTCTGCTAAAAATGCAAAAAATATCATACTAGAAATGCAAGCCAATAACCCCAAATATATAACAGATACAATCGTTATCAATGCGTTTGCTAGGCTTAAAACTTCCAGATAAAATGCTCTATAGTTTTGTTACGAATTTTTGCGTTTCTTTTCTCAAGAAAAACAGATTAATTTTGGACGATAAATTCACAGCAAATCTTTCTAGTTTTATTAATCATTATTAGGTTTTATCGAGTAATCGTTACGCAAATCGTTACGCAAACGCTTAGAAAAACCAAAAGGCTTCTGAGGTAAAAAACCTCAGAAGCCTTGATTTACTTATGGCGGGAGTGTGTAGGAATCGAACCCACCCAGGACGTAGTTAGCGCCCCGCAAACGGTTTTGAAGACCGCAGAAGCCACCAGGCCCCATCCACTCCCATGTACATGAGCTTTTTATGCACAAGGATTATTATACACTAAAAAGCAAACCGAAGGAACTACCTTGATTAAACTATCTCTTGCTCTCTTATCCTTACAGCTTGGTTTCTACAAAATTGTTGTAGCCTCACATTCAGTTTTTCGCTAAGTTCAACAAGGATACAATCAGGTACACCAAACCGCCGGCAATCAGAGGTCCGACAGCCAAACCTTTGAAAAAACAAACCCCGATAATCGTGCCTACAATCAGAGCCGTAACTACTTCCGGTGAATTGTTCATAAATGGCAAACCCTGGCCAGCTACCCAGGCAACGAATATGCCAACGGCCACTGCGATAATACCCGTCGGCGATTTAAAGACACCGGCAATATCCATAACAGAAATCCGGTTTTGCGCCAATGGCGCTAATACCGCTAACGTCAAAATAATAATGCCGATCGTAATACCATACTTTTCTATTTGGGGAAACCAAGTATCAAACCCTAAAAGTTTGACTAATAGCAGCACCGAAGCCGCTATCGATACACTATGGTTATTGCCGATGACGGATAGTACTAAAATAATCAAAAGAGGTAAATTGTCCCAATTCATAGTTTCACATCCCGTTTATTCTTCCAGTTCTTGGATCCTTTGTTTTGCCTGGTCGATCCTTGGGCTGGATGGCGGCGCCAAATCAATAAAACTCCGGAACGAGTTAACTGCTTCCGCTTTTCGTCCCAGTGCGGCCAAAGTATCACCACGGCTATAATACGCGTTCGCATATTTTGCGTTCAACGCAATTGCTTGGTTAAAATCGGCCAAAGCCTGATCGTACAATCCCTTTTCATGATACGCGTTGCCGCGATTGTTATAGATCTGCTCATCTTTCGGGCTCAACGTCAATGCCTGATCGTAATCGGCAATGGCTTGATCGAACGCCCCTTGCTTGAAATAGGACAGTCCCCGGTTAAAATAATAATCCGCCCTAGCCGGGTCCAGCAAAATAGCTTGATTAAAATCCGCAATGGCTTGGTCGTACGCCCCCTTTTCATCGTAGGCATTACCGCGGCCAAAATAAGCGTTCACATATTTCGGGTTCAAACGGATTGCTTCACTGTACGCTTCAATCGCCTTATCGTAATCTTCCTGGGTGTAATAGGCAACCCCCTTGTCATGCCACTCAATAGCGGCTTGTTCATTTTCAGCAGCGTACGCCAAAGATCCCGTCACCACGAAAAACACGGTCAACATCATTCCAACAAAAACCAAAGCCTTCACCTTATATTGCATTTCTCCCATCTCCATTTCTTGCAATTTCTATAACTCTCTGCTATTTACCCAGTTTATCAATATGCGCCGATTATTGAATAGTTAGACATAAAAACAAACTCATCAAACAATCAGTAGCAGAGTTTTCTTCTTCCTCACCACATTAGACTGGCAACAGCAACATTTTACCATTGTTTATTAGCCCATTGCCAGCACAATTTATACATTTGAGTACAACCCATCGTTATTTGTAACGAAAAACAAAAAGACTGAAGTCATAGCAAACTTCAGCCCGTAAAAATCAAGTGTCAAACGATCATATCGTTCGAAGTAATCAGCTTCGCGCCAAGCAAGCCCATAACGGTTCCGGCCACACGATCGATCCAAAACTTCGACCGTAAATAAACCATCCGCGGAGCACTCGCCGACAGAAGCAATGCGACAACACAATACCAAGCCGTCTCGATCAAAAATACCATCAACAATAAGACGAAGGAAAAATGCCAAGACATGGTCTGCGGCAATAACGCTGCAAAAATACTGCCATAGAAAATTGCCGGTTTCGGATTGCTTAATTGGGTAAACAGCGCTGTAATGCACGATTTCCATGGAGTATGGCGCATTTCACAATCATCGATTTTCATTTCAATCGTTTCATGCGCGCCCCGCCAAATTTGTATCCCAATATACACCAAATACATGCCGCCAAGGATTTTAAGCACCGTATAAAGCCACGGGATGCTAATAAATATCGCTTTCAAGCCCAGCAAAGCCAACAGGGCAAAAACCATGCCGCCAATCCCCATTCCCACCGCAGCAAAAATTCCATTTTTCCGGGTCTGGGCAATAGAAATCCTAGCGACAAACAAAAAGCTCGGCCCCGGACTCACTGCGCCAAGCAAAACAACCAGTGCAATACTCGCCAATCCGAAAAGCAGTTCCAATTTCAATCTCCTCTATTCCAAAAAATCTTGTTTTGTTCCTCTCTTATTCCGATATTCTTTAACGCAACGCCAGTTCCTTCTAAGTCAACATATACTTTTATCTTTCTACAGGATCAGTTGCCGCCCTGCTGCCAGGTATTCTATGTTTTCGCCCATCACTGTTTGGAGCTTTTTGTACGGTTCAAGACCAGTGCAATGGCAGGTATAATATTTTGCGCCTGTTTGTTTTAGATCTTCGCCGATTTGCCGGATAATTTCCGGATCCTCACATTGTTTCGTTGGCCGGCTGTATAAATGAAACCCTCCGATCACATGCGTCGGTCTGCCGTAGCCGTTGGCAAGCATATGGTCGATAATATTCACTATTCCATTGTGCGCACAACCGGCTACCAGCAAAATAGTAGATCCTTCTTTAATAATTATATTTTGTTCATGCGAAAACTCATCCAGCACCAATGTTTCGCCACGCAGCATCCATAAATCTTTATTGCCTGACGGAGTCAGACCTCGCTGCTTTACACCGGCAAACAACTCTAATTCGCTATCAATCTTGACATGGTTCCCCGCGAAAATAATGCGGCCATCGGCAGATAACTTTTCATCCAAACCAATAAAGGTTTTTTTCCCGCCGGGTTTGTTTGCATAATACTTGGCAAATGCATGTTGATTCAGGTACACTTTGGCTTGCGAATTCAGTTGCAAAAAAGTTTCCAGCCCACCGCCGTGGTCATAATGGCCATGAGAAATGAACGCGACGTCAACCACCGAAAGATCCACGCCCAGTTTTTTCGCATTTTTACTAAACAAAGAACTGGCGCCCATATCAAACAGCACTTTATGCTGCTTAGTTTCAATATACAAACTCAACCCGTGTTCATGGCCAAATTCCTCAGAAATCGCGGTATTTTCCGCCAATGTTATGATTCGCATAATTCTTCCCTTTCCTTAAAATTCCACATCTAACCCAGCAACTTCTTTACGCATATTCTCCTCTACTATACCCCTCTTACCCGCGCAAAGATAACTGGTTTCCCTCTTAAATGCCGTCATATTTTGCATTTACGCGGTACGCCTTAACACCGCTTCCCATTGTATCATCGCTGTAAATCAACAAGAGCGCTGTAGGAATTAATAACGTCATATCGCGTACGACCGGCAGGTACATGAGGGATGCGTTATTCCCTTTCCTTGTCGACCCCTTCCAAGTTTTTATTAAAAAGTTTTGCGGCGATCTTTTTTGGTACATCATCATCCAAAGATCCGTCGTTTCCGTCGGCGGCCCATATTTTTTACTTAACTGTTCCAATATTTCCTGCAATACCGGCACCGCAAGACTACCCACCGGTTCAGAAGGTTTAATCATAATTTCAATTTCATAAACGGCATCGTTAAAAAAACGGATCAATACTTCAGCCGGTTCATCGGCAAACTTTCCGCTATAAGTAACCTCTGCCGTTGCAGGTTGTGGCGTCTTACGACCGGTTTGCTGAAACAATTTACTTTGCATTTTTTCGCTAACGGCTTTGCTGCTATCACCCCAAACAACATTCAATGCGCCGTCAATAATTACTGCTTTTGTTTTATACTCTTCTTTAACAGTAACATACTCTTCTTTTTTATTTTTGTTCCACATTCTTCGCAGCGTCAGGCCTACCCAAACAGTTATTGCCAAAGCCATGATAAGAATATTATACTCTGACATAACCTCCGACCCCCTTACAAAATTTTCGGCAAGTCAGAATTACGCTTTACCGCTTGCACCAACTGCAAAAACATTATTCAATCTGATTTTCTACTTCTATTTTATCAGAAAATTCCATTCATTATCGTATTTATTGAAACAATTTTTCACTATTTAACCAACAATCTGCAAAGCAAACACTGTACAAGGAACCGCCCCTGAAAAACTTAGTCTCCTATTTATACAAACAAGGGCCTGCATTCTGCAGGCCCTTGTTTTTCGTACTATATTTTACTGTTATTCCTCATAACATCTACGCTGCTTCAAATGATTTCATATTGCGTAAGGAAGGGAAAATCCTCATCCAAATCAGCGCTATCGCAACCGTGCCAATACCCCCCAGCACGACAGAAGGTACAACGCCGAGCCACGACGCAGTAATTCCGGATTCAAATTCCCCCAACTGATTGGACGTGCCAATAAACAAGGAATTCACCGAACTGACCCTGCCCCGCATATCATCCGGTGTTTGCAGTTGGACCAACGAACCGCGTACCACCATACTGATCGTATCTGCAGCGCCCAATACGGCAAGCGCTCCGATGGATAACCAAAATGACTCCGCCATAGCAAATACGATGGTTGCCAAGCCAAAAACAACTACCGCCATAAACATAGTTTTCCCGACCTCATTCCGCAACGGGCGATGCGCTAACACCAACGACATGAATAAGGAGCCGACAGCGGGCGCGGAACGCAGAAGCCCCAGCCCAACGGGCCCAACCAGCAGAATTTCTTTCGCATAAACCGGCAATAACGCCGTAGCGCCGCCGAGCAACACCGCAAATAAATCAAGGGAAATAGCTCCTAAGATAATCGGTCTGCTGCGGATAAAGGAAATCCCGGCCAGCATGGATTGCAAACTCACTGGTTCCCGTTTTGCCACGGCCGGTTTTGCTTTAATCAACATGACGAAGATATTGGAAAGCAAATATAATCCCCCGACAACAGTAAACACCACTTCGGAACCTAAGGTGTATAGGAACCCGCCGAAAGCAGGACCGACAATGACGGCGGTCTGAAAAGACGATGTCGACAGAGCGAGCGCTTGCGGGAACGTTTCTTTTTGCACAATCCCCGGCAGCAATGCCTGCAGAGCCGGCCCCTCAAAGGTACGAGCCGCCCCAATCAAGAAGACCAAGGTTAATAAATTTTCTTTTGTTAATCCGCCAATAAAGCTTCCCGCAGCCAACAATAAAATTCCAACCATCTCTATCATCTGGCACGAGCGAATAATCCGCTTACGGTCATACTGGTCAATGACATGACCGGCCGGCAGCATCAAGACCAGCATCGGCAAAAACTGCATCAAACCGATCAACCCCAAGTAAAACGTATCTTGGGTCAAATCATACATCTTCCAACCAACCGCAACACTTAACATCTGGTAGGCAAGAGCGGTAGCCACTCTCGCAAACCAAAAACATTTAAAATCATGATGCTGCAAAACAGCAAAAGCCTGGGTCCACTTCAGGGATCGCATCTACAAAACTCCTTCTTCAATAACCATTGTTCAAATTTCACGTATATTTTTATATTTTAACCCCCAACGGCCCAAATGATCAAGTTAAAATAAATGACCTGTATTTTTCTGGCTCCAGACATAGATGAGCGGGTATGAATATTCAATGTGTTCAACAAACGCATCTTATAAATACATATGTATTATACAAAAACACTTGTGTTGCAACCAATAGTATTGCATTGTTAAAAAAATAACTTTGTTGACATATTTTTTAATATTTAGTATATTTTTATAGAAATATGTAAACATAGTTACCACTTCATTAATGCCATTCCAGCTTAACGAATGGTAAATTCAGGTAGGAAGTGATGTTATGGTAAAAGTAACGGTTTGTGTGGGAGGAGCTTGCCACCTGGAAGGCGCGCATAACGTAATTTATGCACTGCATAATTTAGCAGAAAAGTATGGTATTACCGACGATGTCTCGATTGAAACAGAATTGTGTTTGAACCATTGCACTAAGCCGGTATCGGTAACGATCAACGACAAAGAGAATTTCAGCATTTCGTGTAATAAAGTCTACGATTTCTTTTTGAATAACGTATTGTGCCGAATCCCCAATCATTGAAAAATTTATTTGACATACTATCAACTCCGATTATTTAGATACAATCAGAAGAATTCTGTATTATAGCCCAAATGATGCTGCCCCCTGATTTGAATCAAAGTGCATTAAGAGCAGGAAAAAACGAAG
Organism: uncultured Negativicutes bacterium; assembly: GCA_964446265.1. Taxonomy (GTDB): domain Bacteria; phylum Bacillota; class Negativicutes; order CTSoil-072; family CTSoil-072; genus CTSoil-072. Next base: position 13,151 of record CAYUNV010000006.1, read on the forward strand.
GTTCTGTCAAATTATAAACAAGCCTAAAAAATTGAAAATTCAGCAGAATATGAACTAGTAAAGGGGTTGGAATTGTGCTAAATTTCCAAGAACAATTTAAAAAAGTCTCAGAAAGCCAGAAAACCTATTGTATGCAAATGATCAGTCATTTCGACCTATCCAAGGTAACCGAAAAGGAGAAACTTTTTTTCTTATGGCTAGCTTCGCAAAATAAAATGAGCCCGAAAAAAATCATTTCGTTATTTAAAAAAATAGATGAAGACGAAAAAGGGTTTATCTTATGGGCTATGAACCAAGAAGAAGAAAAACGGAAACAACTTTTGTCACTGTTGAATATGGCAACAGTGAGTTAACAATAAAATCATTTTTGATAGACCCATAAATATAAAAGACCGCGCAGGGCTGACAGTTCATAAAGCCTCGCGCGGTTTTTGTTGCTGAATATCCGTATCAGGATACGATCCATTTTTTAATTTGACATCATGAAATATATTCCATAATCCGTTATACATTCATTACGCTTCGTTGATTCTAAATTTGCCTACGACGATTTGAAGATCCTGCGCTAACTGGGCAAGACTTTGACTAGAAGCAGCAATTTCTTCCATAGATGCCGATTGTTCTTCCGTAGCTGCCGAAACGGTCTGAGATTGTCCGACAGTTATTTTGCCGTGTTCATCCATTTGCTTTACTGCTTCTAGAATTTGTTGGCTCCCGCTCGCCATCTGCTGGATAGAAGACGAAATTTCTTTTACTTGTTCCGATACTTGAGTTATCAATGATGTAATTTCATTAAACGCATGGCCAGCGGCAGCCACAACATCCATTCCTGTTTTTACCTCTCGAGTTCCTTCATCCATTGCCACAACAGCTTTATCGGTATCTCTTTGGATATCACTGACTAGCTCGGCAATTTGTTTTGCAGCCTTTTGTGATTCTTCAGCGAGTTTTCGTACTTCTTCCGCCACAACAGAAAAACCTCTTCCCTGTTCCCCTGCTCTGGCTGCTTCAATAGCCGCATTAAGGGCCAGTAAATTGGTTTGTCCGGCAATTCCAGAAATCGTATTAACGATCTGGCCAATCTCCCTGGATCTCTCCCCTAATTTTGCAACTTCTTTGGCGGAATGATTGACCGTCTGTTCAATGTGTGCCATTTGACTGACTGCACTGTTTACCGATTTATCGCCATTTTTTGCAGTTTCGGCTGCAAGGGAAGAATTGTCCGCTACTTGGTTTGCGCTGGCAGCTACCTGCTGAATCTCGGCGGAAATCTGTTCGACCACACTAGAAGTTTCGTTGATCGCGTTTAATTGTTGTTCCGCACTCGCAGTGATTGCGTTGGCAGCATCGGCGACTTGTCCTGCCGCTTCAGCAGATTGTTCCGCACTGGCAGTTAGTTCTTCAGAAGAAGAAGCGACTTGTTCCGTTGCTTGTCTTACCTCGCGTATCAGTTCTTTTAAATTCTCGGTCATCTTATTAAATGCGTCACCTAATTGTCCGATTTCATCGTTGGACGTTAAAGAAAGTTGTTGGACAGCAAGGTTTCCCGAAGCAACTTCTTGTACATTACCTAACATCACATTGAGCGGATTCGCTATTTTTCTGGCAATAAACAGCGCACAAACTGTTCCAAAACCCAATACCAGCAAAGCAATTAGAGCAATAACAATCATCATCTTATTACGCTCGGCAACAACTGCTGCTGTGCTTTCACCCGCAAATAAAACTCCGATCGGTTTATTGTCTTTACCAATCAGAGGCAAATACGAAGTGAAATAATCCATTCCAAGGATGTCAGCCCTTGCATTATACTTTTGTCCTTGGCCAAGCACAATTGCCGCAATCTGTTCGTTCAGTTTGGTGCCGATGACTCGCTTTCCGTCCTTCACGAGAGTCGTGGCAACTCTTTCATCCCCCAGAAATAAGGTAACATCTGTTCCGTACATTTTCTTGACATTGTCGGCAAATGCATCTTTCGTAGCGTCATACCCGCCGGAAACTACGCCAATAATTCTCCCTTGCGCGTCTTTCACCGGAGCACCGGCTCGAGCAGACAGTTTGATAATCGGTCCCTCTTCAATTGCGCCAAAAACAATTCCTTTTAAAGCGCTTTGCACATTGGCTTGGTTACTGATATTATCGCCTTTGGTTTTATCGTGGGTACGGGCGATGACGATCCCTTTCTCATCGGTAACAGTCATTACATCGATGCCGGTCTCTTTAATAATCGGCGTTAAAACCCGAATAATTGCATCGGAATCTTTATCGTTCACTGCCGCAATCAGCGCAGGGTTCATAGAAAGAACCGTTACTTCCCTGACTGCGTCATTTTTCCGTCTTTCCAGTTCGTTTTTTAATCCCACCACGCCTTGCTCGGCGTTTTTCGAATTGACAACAGACAGACTTTGAGAAAAGTAGTAGGTTGCTGGTACGGTAATAACAATTACGACCAACAGAATGAGAAACGAAATAGCGGCTATCATCTTTGTTTTAATGCTCATAGAGATATTTTTGTAATTTTTCTCCTCGTGCATTGGATTGTTATTTGACGGTTTGTTTGCTTCTTGCATTTTTTCACATCCTTAATCATAAGAGTCAGTATATGAGCAGGCTTAATATGCTGGAACTATGATCCGCTAAATTCGTAAAATGCTTTAGGGAAATTCAATTTTAAGCGTACAATAACAAGAGCCAAATTGAGAAATTATTTTGTCCTTTAATGATCAGCTCCTATCCGCAGATTATCTACGAAAACACCTTGCTTGTGGTTATTGCCTGCTCCACAACATCGGCGGAGAGCGCAAAAGAAAAAAACTGCCCGGCAGTAAAATGCATGCAACCTGGCAGTCATAAACAACGTTTGTAGACCCATGGCTTTGCGTCCCCATCTTTCGATAGGTTTGCCAAATATATACTTTTTCCCATCATACAGTACCGGACTATTCTAGTCAATTCTTTTTCTTGAATTTAATGTAAATTTTTTTTGCAACTATTATTTTCGTTAGAAAAGTTAATAACTTACAACATTTATTTTAGTTGGTTTTATTTCCCTATTAATGATAATATTATGCTAGAGTATCTTTTTACCGACTCATTCAGGGAATAAACAAAGTACAGAATAGAATAAAGGGGAAGCAGCGTGATAAATAAATTAATTGTTGTACTGATAATGCATATGCGAAAGCATCTTATGCTGACAACTTTACTTGTGTCCGCCTTTGCCGTTTTCAGCGTCAGCGTCCTTAATATCCTGAACCCTGCCTTGTTCTGTTTGATTGCTGTCGTTTTTTCTACTTTTCTTGGCGGTTTTCGGTATGGCATTATCAGCGGCGTTATTACCGTTGTTTATTGCGCTTATTTCTTTTCCACTCCTGGGCAAATGTTTACTTATACAAGTGACAACTTTTCCAAAATAATTGTTATACTGATTGCAGTTTCCGCCATGATAACAATGGTTGGAACACTGAAAAAACAAGTTGACACACGCACGCAGGAACTGGAATTGGTAAACGAACAATTACGGGTGCTATCCACTTTAGACGGTTTGACGGGAATATCCAATCGACGGTATTTCGAAGAATTATTGGCCCAGGAATGGAAACGCAGCCTTCGGGACAAAACCCCGGTTTCATTACTTATGATCGACATCGATTTTTTTAAAAACTACAACGATACTTACGGACACCAGGCGGGAGATGAGTGTTTGAAACAAATCACGGATGCTTTCGCGCATAGGGTACGCAGGCCTGGAGATTTTACGGCAAGGTACGGCGGAGAAGAATTCGTTATTCTTCTAGCGAACACACCGATAACGGGCGCGGTAAAAGTCGGAGAAGACGTCCGGCAGCTTATTGAAAATTTACGGATACCGCACAAGACCTCTCAGGTAAGCCAATACGTAACAGCCAGCATCGGCATTGTATCTGTTGTACCGAATATGTATAATGACCCTGTAGGTTTTGTCAAGAAAGCCGACACGGCACTCTACAGCGCGAAACGCAGCGGCAGAAACCGAATACAGGTTTACGTTGACGAAGTTGAGAACCGTTCCTTTCCGAATTTTGGTTGACAATATGCTTCATCGATATTCGGTTCATCCACACTTACATTGGGTTCTTTCGATTCAATTCGTTCATCGCAACGATCCGCTATAGTAACGTTGTCACAACATCAGCCAGACTATTTGTACCAAATGTTTCTTCTGTGCACGTCCTTATCCCATGTTCCTTCATGAATTTGCAAAAAATCCCATCCCCCGGAACGAGTTGCCCGGCAAAGTTGCCGTCATAAATCTGTCCGCACCCACAGGAAGGGGATCTTGCCTTAAGTATTGCTTCCTTGCAACCAACCAGAAGGGCAATCTTCAATCCAATTTGCGCCCCCGTTATAAATTCATCGGTATATTCCTGACCATCAACCGCAAATATCCTTCCGCCGCGCAGCTCCGCCGGCGGTCGTTTTCTCGGCATCCCACCCAATACCTCCGGACAAATCGGTAAAGCTTTTCCTTGCTTAACCAGTTCTATGACTTCCGGAATAGGGAATGCCTGACCATTATACCTGCATTCAACCCCGGCCAAACAAGCACTGACAATAATCATCCTGCCACCTCGTCTGTTTCAAATATTTTTCTAATGGCACCTATTTTTCCTTTGATGACCTAGCGGCTCAACCAGCCGCCATCAACAGCAATAATATGCGCTTGCAAATAATCAGACGCATCAGAAGCCAGGAACACCACTGCACCTTTCATATCTTCCGGCGTACCCCACCGTCCCTGTGGGATTCGTGATAAAATCGCCGCTGCACGGCTAGGATTGTTTTGCAAAGCACCCGTCATTTCCGTCGCCATATACCCGGGTGCAATCGCATTGACGTTAATACCCAGCGGAGCCCATTCATTCGCCAACGCCCTTGTAATGCCAGCTACTGCCGATTTACTGGCGGTATAGGAAGGAACAATGACTCCTCCTTGAAAAGAAAGCATAGAAGCAACATTGATGATTTTTCCTTTTTTCTGTTTGATCATTTCTTTCGCTGCCGCCTGGCACATGAAAAATACAGATTTTTGATTAATGTTGATGACGTCATCCCAATCTTTTTCTGTAAAATCAATAGCCGGCGCGCGGCGAATAATACCGGCACAATTTACCAAAATGTCGAGTTTGCCGAATTCATTAAGAGTCGCATTAATAATCGCCGGAATGGATTTGATGCTGGCAAGGTCAGCTTGTATCGGTATGCATTTTCTGCCTAAGGCTCGAATCATGTCCGCGGTTTCCTGAATTCTTTTCCCGCTGGCAACCGCTACCACATCCGCACCTGCTTCCGCTAACCCTACAGCCATCCCCTGTCCTAGACCGCGACTGGCGCCGGTAACAATCGCCGTTTTTCCTTCCAAGGAAAACTTATTCAAGATCACGATAACCCCTCCCCATCTTTCACTTTCTAACCATGCTATTCCTTCCCCATCAAAATGCCATCAAATAAAAATCGTTGCTCGTAATTATGCCCAGCCTGGTACATATTTAGCATATTTTCGGCTCGCATCCGGGTCATAAAGTCGGATCAGCCTAACTTCAACTGTATCCTTAATAATACGAGATGCGATCGCACTATTTTGGGTAGCTATGCCAAAACGCTCACGCAAACTAGTATTAGTCATCATCTCTTCTCCCAATTCGTTAGGAAACGTCTTTTCCCTTCCTCTCCCCTATTTTTCTCTATGTAAGGAATAGAGATATCAATTTTTTGTAGCCTTTGCGCCAATTGTCGCATATTGTGTCGCAAATTTAAATAAAAAAGGGCCTGCATCTCTGCAAACCCTTGGATTTACTGGTGGGGCATGCTGGTTTCGAACCAGCGACCTCTTGAATGTGAATCAAGCGCTCTCCCGCTGAGCTAATACCCCATATCTGTTATTCTTAACCCTTGATTATTTCATATTATCAAACATGTCTTATATTTTTTTCTTAGGTGAACACATGAGGAGCAAGCGCTCTCTTTTAGTAGTATACTCCTATTGCACATGTTTTTTCAAGGTAATATACATATTTTATCTTTTATATTTTTCAGGTATTTTTTTCTCAAAATTTACTGTCCGTGTTAAATATTCTTCACGTATCATTTACCCCGTAGCAGACTCCACCAAGATTTGTTCTTTTTTTCTCCAATTATGCCCTTAACAGTTTCCATTAATTTGGTTTCTCGTTCATCCATGTGTCGATCTATTGCTTCGTTTACATCCTGTTGTGCCTGCTCCAAGGCTACAATCCTGTCCTGCAATTCCTTAATTTGCTGTTTATCAGGCGATTCCTCTGCAACAGAAACCTCGTTTTTTTTCTGTGATTTGGGTTCTTCTTGTGACTGTGATAACAATTCCCTTATCTTTTCACTAGATAAATGTTTAAGAGTAAGGACAAGTATCAGCATTATGGATCTTATGCTACTGTCGGCTTCATATCTCACTGAGCCATCTATCTGGCGTTTAACAAAAAAATCGTCATATAAAGTCAACCAGTCCTGAATTTTTGTTTCTAATAGGCCTGTTGTTCGAACAATATCATCTACTGTAATAAAATGATCCTTCCCATACATTTGTTACGCCCCCAATATTTTTCATCAATCCTTGTCATAATCCGTACCGTTTTGTTCAAAGTTTGACATTGCAAAGCCATCCCTGCTGAATAAATTATTTTGGGAGAGAACTGAACAGAGATAGATCCACCTCCAATTTCATTTTACTATTTCATGCATTGCGTTACCAGAATAAAACGTCCTCAAACCTTGTACAAGAGAAAAAACTTCATGTTTATAACATGAAGTCAATAAAATCATAAGGTTAAGACATTGGGGACTATCAGCGCAATTGGGAAATAAATGAAAACAAGATACTCCAAATAAACCCATTTTTCACGGTATACAAATATTTATTTTCATTATTATTCTTATAAAACAACAACAAATCAGCAAATAAACGATCCTGTAACATTATTAGCGCCATGCTTTTGATTGCATGGCGCTAATTGTTATTCTACCAACCATAAATCATCCGTCCAGCCGTAAAGCCAGCGGTTAAGGCTACCATCCCGCCTAAGGTACAATAATCACATAGCCGCAGCCCAACGTCCTTCGAAAAGCTGCGCCGTCCGGCGCCGAACCCTCGTAATTCGAGACTGAGAGCCATTGTCTCGGAACGGCTTACAGCCCGAAGAACCAAAGGACCGACAAGCGCCAAATAGGAAGTGAACCGTCGAACAATACTGCCTTTTCCTGTATAGCCCCGGCAGGCCTGAGCCTCCCGTACCGCTTTGCTTTCCGCCAAAAAATCCGGGATGAACCGCAGTGCCGTGGTAAACATAAAAGCATATTCCTGCGGCACATGACACTGGCTGACCAATGCCGTCGTCAAGCTTTGCATTTTCGTTGTCGCCAACAGAATAACAAACACCGTAGCCATATCAATCATGCGCAGCCCGCCGGCCACAGCCGCTTCCAAATCACTGCCGAGCGCGTACTGTATAAGAACGAGCAACGCGGCAAAAAATACTAAACTTAAAATTCCCTTATAAGTCCGTTTCAGCAATCCGAAGGACGCCAACAGGATAATCTGCGCAACAGCCAAAAGACCTAAGCCCAGCAAAGAGGTTAACAGCATGGCCCAAACAGAAACCGCAACCGTGAAAATCAATTTTGTCAGTGGCGCTAATTTGTTCATCAAACTCGTCCCCCCTGCAACATTCCGATAATCTGCCGGCTAAGCGCCGCTGCCGTTAAATCCGGCGAAACGCCGTACTCGGCTAAATTCCGGGAAACATCCATAATCGCCGGCTCCCGCAAACCCCACTGTTGCACATTTGCGTTTTGACCAAATAACGCGGTTACCGTTCCGTCAAACACCTTGACACCGGCAGCCATGACCACGGCCCGTTTGGTGAAGCGGGCTAAAATATCCATATCATGCGTCACCAGGATAATCGTTTTCCCCTCTGCGTACAAGTCCGTTAAAATTCGCATGAGGTTTTCTTTTTCGGCGGCATCCTGGCCACTGGTCGGTTCATCCAAAATCAAGATATCTGGTTTCATAGCCAATGCGGAAGCAATTGCCACCCGCTGTTTCTGCCCTCTCGACAGGTTACGGGGGTAAGCATCCGCCAACTCGGTCAAGCCGGTTCTCTTCAGTGCTTCTGCTACAGATGCGGCGATTTCCTGTGCGGTAAAACCAAGTTGCTCAGGCCCATAGGCCGTTTCCGCGGCAACCGTATCACGGAAGATCTGGCTATCCGGATTTTGAAATACATACCCAACATGGCGGGCGATATCACCCGGCGACTGGCGGGACGTATCCACGCCGTTCAAGATAATTTGGCCGTTTGCCGGTTTAATCAACGACATAATCAGGCGCGTCAGCGTGGTCTTGCCGCTGCCGTTTCGTCCGGCAATCGCCACAAATTCTCCCGGTTCTATCGTTAACGACACGTTATCCACGACTGGTTTTCCTGGTTGGTAGCAATAGCTGACCCCTTTGATTTCAAGCACTCTGGCTCACCTCTTCTGCTTCTTTCAGGACAGCGGACAGTTCGCGCACCGCATCCGCTTCACACCGCCATGCCCCAAACCGGTAACCGCTTTTCTCCAGAAGGAACCGCAATTCCAACAACGGCGGTATCGCTTCTGGAAACAAACCCTCTTCCTTCATTTTCCGCAGCGCCGTTTCCGGTTGATCCGCAACTGCAATACTGCCATTCAGAAGCAAAACCAGTTGGTCAATGTGCGGCAATACCCGGGCAATTTCATGTTCAACGACCAGAATGGTCATCCCTTGCTTGTTCAATCGGCCAAGCAAGTCGTATAATTCGGCGGCACCTTCCGGATCCAGCGCCGAAGCGGGTTCATCCAAGATCAAGATCTCCGGTTTTGTAACCAGAGCGCCCGCCAATGCCAGCCGTTGTTTTTGTCCGCCGGATAGCCCTCCGACTTCCTGCTGTTCCCGTCCGGCTAAACCGACCAGTTGGAGAGTTTCTTGTACCATCAGGGGAATCCGTTTCGGATCTACACAAGCATTTTCTAAACCAAAGGCGACCTCTTCTTCCACCGTCATGGCTACTAACTGACTTTCATAGTCTTCTAAAACCAAAGCGACGTCTTTTGCTAACTCTCCCATTGTGCTATCCATGGTCCGAATTCCCTGAACCACTACCGAACCGGCAGAACGGCCGCCGAAATAATGCGGAACCACCCCTGCCGCCGCCATGCAAAGCGTAGTTTTACCTGCGCCGCTAGGTCCAACGATTGCGGTAAAGGAGCCTTTTTTTACTTCGAAGCAAAGTTTATCCAACACCACTCCGCTTTTCGGATATGCATAAGAAAAGTTTTCAAAAGAAATTGCGTCCACTATTTTTCCTCCCTGCCGGCAAACAATTTTTGTGCCGGGAAATAAAGAATTTGCGTGATAATCGTATTAATAGCCGCAACACCAAACACAACCGGCAGCATGCCATACAAATACACATTCATCGGCAAAGACATAACGACTTTCAAAATGGTCACAAACGTCAACCCACTGGCAACGGTACTCAACGCCGCACAAACGGCCGGACGAATATTGAAACGGCCAATCACCATGTTAAACGACAGGTTGACAATTGTTGCACAGACAATCGCCCCCACCAATTCCGCGGCCAAATTACCGTAAGGAAACGCCGATTTGGATGTCGGTACCTCAACTGCGCCGGCAACCAAGCCAATGCCCATCGCCTGCCCCATCGTTGGCCTGGTAAGATTAATGGCAATACAGTACATCGCAATCATCCAGTTTGGCGTGATCCCATCAATACTCGGCGCTACCAAGCGCAAAATCGCTCCAATCGCCAGTAACAAGGCTGTAACCGTCAACCAGCGGTATTTTCCCCCTTGTGCGGCTGTAACCTGTGTCAATTCCTGTTCATTGTTCATCATACTGTACTCCTCCTTTTCAATGTGTGCAAATACAAAAAACCCCTCGTCCTAATTACTAGGGACGAGGGGTTAACCCGCGGTGCCACCCTGATTGATTGCCCAAAGGCAATCCGGCTCGTACCAGATACGGGAAGCAATTTGCTCCGATATCGGCTTCCTGGTAACGGCGGAAGATCCCCGACAGCGCCTACCCCGCAATACGGATCGGACTGTATCTCCCAGGCCCATTCGACATATCGAGCAGTACCGGACTTCCACTATCACCGGTTCGCTGAAACCCTCTTGCTATGTTTACTCTTCCTGGTCATTGATGATCGCAATATGGTGTGATTTGTAATCTACTATATCAGCTTGGCCAAGGAACTGTCAATACCCTGAATGAAAATTTCCAGCAAACCTTAAAACTTTACATCAACGTTCCGCCATTAAGCCGAAGCACTTGCCCGGTTATATAATCGGCCTCACTAGACGCTAAAAACAGGCAGGCATTCGCAATATCTAATGGTTTCCCACTGCGACCCAGCGGTATGGTTTTTAATATTTCCGCTCTAATTTTCTCAGGAACTTTCAGTGTCATTTCCGAATCAATGAATCCTGGCGCTACCGCGTTTACATTAATTTGTTTACTCGCGAACTCTCTTGCTAATGTTTTCGTCAGACCGATAACGCCTGCTTTCGCAACAGCATAGTTCGTCTGGCCGGCATTTCCCATTTCCCCGATAATGGAAGCCATGTTGACAATTTTGCCGCTTTGTTGTGGTATCATGTACTTTAACACACTTTGCGAACATAGAACCATCGATTTCAAGTTTACATTCATTACGACATCGTACTGATCCTCCGTCATCTTCATAAACCATCCATCCCGCGTTATACCTGCATTGTTGATCAAAATATCAACCGTTCCAAACTCTTTTACAACCTCTTCAACCATTGACTCCACTTCTGTCCGTTTGGAAACATCACACTTGATGGCAATTGCTTTTAGTCCCATGGCTTCAATCTCTGCCTGAACGGCTAAGCAATGATCATAGTTAATATCGACAACAGCAACTTTTGCCCCTTCGGCAGCAAATCTCATGGCTATTTCTTGACCAATTCCTTGACCTGCACCAGTAATAATTGCAACTTGATCTTGGAGTCTCATCCTTTATCCCCTCCATACCCTAAGCCACCGCGGCCTTATTCTGCCTGTGCCATCAATAGCAGTTTTTCGCCGACATTCCGTAATTCCATCACTTGTTCGGTTATCGATTGCGTAGCTTTTGCTTGTTCTTCTGCAATGCTGGCGGTTTGTTGCGTATGTCCAATCACATTTTCCATCGAATTTCTAAGGTTGCTCAGTGTCACCCGAATATCTTGCGTTGAAAGTTTGCTTTCTTCCGATAATTTCCGCACCTCTTGCGCAACCACTGCAAACCCACGCCCGTGTTCGCCTGCATGAGCAGCCTCAATTGCCGCATTTAAGCCAAGCAGATTCGTTTGGTTCGCAATTTCTTGGATCACCGAAATAACACCGTCCGTTGATTTTATATCGTCTGACGCTCTATCTGACAACGATGCCACATCTTGCATCGTTGCAGACAATACTTCTTGCGAAGCATTTAATTCTTCAATGGTGGCCGCAATCGTGGCGATTGTATCGTTGACTAACTGGGCTTGTTGGTTCAGCATGTTCTTGTTTTCGGCATCGGCGAACTCAATGCGAATAAGTCCAGCGGCGATTTTCGCGATCGGTTCTGTTTCAACAGGGTTTCCCGCTATGCCAAAACTACCGATCCATTCATGGTTGGCAATTATAGGCAAATTGACGCCCATTTTTACCATTCCATTCGACTTTTCTTCGTCATCAGCGGTCACAACAACTTTGCTGATCTTTTCCTTTAGCATCTTTTGGGAACCTTCATGGTAATTTCCGATCCTGCTGCTAACCTTTGCCGCTACAATCTTGCCATCAGAATCGCAAACGATTGTATATAAGCCCGTCTCATCGAAAATAAAATCGACAATTTTATCAGCAATCCGTTTATCCAATATTGTTCGTCCCTTCGTTCCATGCGTCGTTTTGGCCAATGATTTGGTATTATAAAAGTACTATTCTTCTAAGTTTGTCCCTGCACTGGTTTACGATCACATTTTTTCTTATAAAATAAAAACCGTGTCTACACTCAAACTACACAATGGCTGGTTTGCGGTAGAAGAACGGCAGATAACTTTCAAAACCCATCTCCCGAAAATTCAGGATGGCTTCCGTTCCACCGACAAACAGAACCCCGCCTGGGCGTAACGCTTTAAAGAAGCGGCGGTACAACGTGTTTTTCGCCTCTTCGGTGAAATAGATTACCACATTCCGGCAGAGGATGAGGTCGAAACCGTCTTCAAACGGATCCAACAGCAGGTTATGCCGGGCCAGCTCCACTTTTGACCGGATCATATCCTGCACCTGATAGCCGTCATTATGAACAGAAAAATACCGTTTCAACCGGTCCGAAGTTACATTTTTCAACTCGTTGCTGGTGTAAATCCCCTGTTTCGCCTTGCCTAAGATCTCCACATCCAGGTCTGTAGCCAAAATACGGTGCTGCGTCCTTGGCGTCAGTTGATCCAATGCCATGGCCAGCGAATATGGCTCGGCGCCAATAGAACAACCGGCGCTCCAAATATTGAGGCGTTGCCGTTTCGCCAATAACTCCGGCAGTACAACCGCTTCCAAATCGCTGAATTTCTCTGGAGTGCGGAAAAATTCCGTAACGTTAATTGTCAGGTAGTCAACAAATGATTTATACAGCTTGGCATCTTTGTCAATTTTTTGAAAAAAATCGATATAACCAGTTGCTTGATTGCGATGCAAAAAATTAGTAATCCGTCGTTGCATCTGGGCCGGTTTATAATCGTTGAGGTTGATCGACGATTTCGTAAATAATTTTTGCTTAAAAAGTTCCCATTCCTGGAGTTCCGTCACAAAAGCACCCCGCCATTCCGTTGATTTCCTTATTGGATTTGTTTTGATCCGGTTAGCGTACCTGCCACTTCGCCGCCGGATCGTTCACTGCGCAGTATAACGATGTCCACCCGTCGATTTTTGGACCGGTTTTCCTCCGAACTATTCGTATACATCGGATGGTATTCACCATACCCAAGCGAAGATAACCGGTGCGGATCCAAGCCATGCCGTTGGATCAGATACCGGGTCACTGCAATGGAGCGGGCCGCAGAAAGCTCCCAATTGGAAGGATATTGCAGCGTATTAATCGGCAAATTATCCGTATGGCCTTCCACGCGGGTAAAATGGTCCGAACTTTTTAAAACCGTTCCAACAGCATCCAGTAACGGCATCGCACCAGGCCGCAACTCACCGCTGCCTAAATCAAACAAAACACTATCTAAAAAGCGGATGGTTAAACCGCGTTCATCGATAAAAATCGCCACGTCCTTGGGATTAGGGATCGTCGCCTGCAGTTTTTGAACAATATCACGAAACTCGGTCATTTCGTCTTTCACCTGGTCCAGAGGTACCGGTTTATTGATCGGCCGGTCACCGGAATACTCCATGATCAAGTTCGTTCCGGCTCCTTCTGTTTTTAACGCACTCTGCAAGGAAGACTTCAATGCGTTAAATTTCTTGGTATCCGACGAACTCATCGCATACATGACAACAAAAAACACCATGAGAAGCGTAATCAAGTCCGAATAAGTAAGCAACCAACGTTCCGAACTACTATGGCCGCCCCCGTCTCCGCGGCCTCGTCTTCGCGCCATTCATAAAGTCCCCTTTCGTTAAAATGCGGACTCACAGTCTTTATATTAATATATATCGTACGTTTTTGCCAGAAACATAACCAGTTTTGGCAAAAAAAATAAGCCGGCATATATTCCACCGGCTTAAGACTATTGAAAAAAGATCCTTCTATTGGATGGAAAAATCAATTTAGCGAAGAACTTGGTCGATTGGTGTATACTCCATGCCCAGTGCGTCGGCAACTGCCGGATACGTTATTTTCCCGTCAATTACATTCAGCCCGGCAGCGAGTCCGGGATTGTCCAGCAACGCTTGACGATACCCTTTATTGGCAATTTGCAAGGCATACTCCAGAGTTGCGTTTGTCAAGGCAAATGTAGAGGTTCGGGCTACTGCGCCAGGGATATTGGCAACTGCATAATGAACGACGCCGTATTTAGTATACGTCGGATCACTATGCGTGCTGACATGGTCACAGGTTTCCACCGAACCGCCCTGATCAATGGCAACATCGACAATAACGGAGCCCGGCTCCATCGTTTTCACCATTTCTTCCGTAACCAATTTTGGTGCCTTGGCGCCCGGTACCAATACCGCACCAATCAATAAATCGGCTTTTTTAACCCAGGAAGCGATGTTATAGCTATTTGACATAATGGTAATCACCCGGCCGCCGAACAAATCATCCAAATATTGCAGCCGTGCCGCCGATCGGTCAATGACTGCCACCTGCGCCCCCATCCCCACGGCCACTTTGATCGCGTTCGTACCAACAATCCCGCCGCCAACAATCACGACTTGCGCCGGTTCCACACCCGGCACACCGCCCAGCAATACACCTTTCCCACCATAGGGCTTTTCCAGTAATTGCGCGCCGATTTGGACGGCCATCTTGCCGGCCACCTCACTCATCGGCGAAAGCAACGGCAGAGAATGATCCGAACCGGTAATGGTTTCATACGCAATCCCAGTTACTTTATGGGCCAGTAACGCCTTGGCCAGTTCCGGTTCCGGAGCCAAATGCAGATACGTAAATAAAATTTGTCCGTCGTGGAAGAGATCATATTCAACCGGCAATGGCTCTTTTACTTTCATAATCATTTCCGCCCGGGAAAAGAGATCTTTTTTATCCGCCAACACCTGGGCCCCGGCTTTCAAATAACTTTCATCCGTAAAACCGCTGCCAACCCCGGCGTTATGCTCCAACAACACGGTATGACCCGCCTTATGCAACGCTTCCGCTCCGGCCGGCGTCAACGCGACCCGATTCTCATTGTCTTTTATTTCTTTTGCCACTCCGATAATCATATAAGTATCCCTCCGCTTACTATCATTTGTTTACCAATGCAGTCAATACACAGTAACAACTTTTCACAAATTGTACTTGCATAAAACATGCCAACCATTTCCAAGAAACAAAACCAGCGTAAAGTAAGCAGTTTGAAGGGCAAAGGATCAACAGTAAAAAAAATCGTAACGAAAAGTTTCCAAGCGGCGGAAGCTTTTCGTTACGATCGGAAACTTTTATTTCCAGTTGTATGCTATTGTTTTTTGGCGGCAACCTGCTCTCGCAACCAATCATACCAGGCGGTCAGCCCTTCGCCGGTACGGCAAGATACCGGCAGCAGGGTGACCCGGGGATTTAGACCGGTAATATCTTCCACTGCAGCTTCCATATTGAACGAAGTGTACGGCAACAAATCCGTTTTATTCAATACAACCGCACTCGCTTGTTTAAAGATTAACGGATATTTTAACGGCTTGTCTTCGCCTTCGGTGATACTCAGTACCGTTACTTTGACATCTTCGCCAATATTGAATTCCGCCGGACAAACCAAATTCCCCACGTTTTCAATGACAATAAGATCCAGATTGTTTAATTCCAGCCGTTCGATAACACTCTGCACCATATCCGCATCCAAATGGCATCCGCCGCCGGTATTGATCTGAATAACCGGCACCCCATGCCCCTCAATCCGCGCCGCGTCTTTGGAAGTAAACAAATCCCCTTCAATGACCGCAATACGGATCTCATCTTTCAAAGCAGAAATCGTTTGTTCCAGCAAGGATGTCTTGCCTGACCCCGGCGAACCCATTAAATTCAATACAAAGATCCCCTGCCCGGTTAAACGATCATGGACCGTGTTCGCAATTTGATCATTTTTATCCAGAATATTCGCCATTACCTTGATTTCCATCTACTCAACCTCCAGGTGTTCTACTTTTAATTCACGTCCTGACAAAATTTCAATTCCGGCCGAATTGCATTCTGGACAAAAAAACCGGTAATTCTCGATCGCAAAATCCAGTCCGCAATCCCGGCAGCGAGCCGTCAACGGAATAACCGTCACTTCCAACTGCGCTCCGTCCGCCGGCGTGCCGGCCGCCAATGCTTCAAAACAAAACCGCAGCGAAGCCGGTTCGATTTCCGTCAGTTGCCCTACCAGCAGAGAAACCCGAAGGATTTTCGCAGCATCGTTTTGGGCAGCAGTGTCTAACGCTATTCCAAGTATCCCTTGTGCAATTGCCATCTCGTGCAGAAACACCACCCCCTATTCATCACACAAATCCACGGATAAATAGGCTCCAAGACTTAGCCTGTATAAGCAAAATCTTGGAGCGGATTCATCCTTGACCGATGCCATTTGGTTACGATCTAACCCCGCCGTACTCTACCTCGCTATTATTTATGCAAAACCTCAAAATCACGCAAGACTGCCTGCATAACCATAATCGTACTTACAGACCCGACACCGCCCGGTACCGGGGTAATCGCTCCCGCGACCTTTTCTACTTCTGCATAATCCACGTCACCGACAATTTCGTCTTCAATTTCATTAATTCCCACGTCCACCACTACCGCTCCAGGTTTCACCATATCCGCTTTTACCATCCGCGGAACACCGACAGCAGCAACAATGACATCCGCCTGCCGAAGAATGTTCGCCATGTTGACCGTCTTGGAATGGCAGACTGTAACCGTGGCATTGCGCCCCAGCAGCAAATGCGTCATCGGCTTGCCCACTACATTACTACGGCCAATTACTACCGCATGGCGGCCGGCCAAGGGAATATTGTAAAAATCAAGGATCGCCATCACCGCTCGCGGCGTACTGGCAGCCCAAACACTTTTGCCGGAAGCAAACAATCCTACATTGTACGGATGAATGGCATCCACATCTTTTTGCGCCGAAACCGCCTCACCGACAACATCTGGATTAATATGCGCCGGCATCGGCATCATGGGGATGATTCCATGGACACTCGGGTCGGCATTGAGCCGGGCCAGCAGAGCCAACAGCTCGTCCTGGGATGTTTCTTTCGGCAAGTGGTACATATTGGATTCCATGCCGATGGATTTTGCCAGTTTATCCAAGCGGTTCATATAGATACGGGATGCCGGATTATCACCAACCATGACAATTGCCAGACCACAAATTTGACCCTTCTCTTTGAGTTCAGCAACCTTCGCGATTAAGTTTCCTTTTTCGGCCGCGGCCACTTTCTTGCCATCCAAAATAAGTGCCATACGGTTTCCTCCTTCATATACTAACTATATTAACAGGAAAAAACATACCCTTTTGTCTATCAGTAAGCATTTCGCGATTTTTTCCAAAATTCCTGCTATTTCACTCGCCAGATAACAGCCGCGAGTCATCTGGGGCGGGCTTCAAAATAAACAATAATTTC
>CAYUNV010000007.1:0-11203 GCA_964446265.1 uncultured Negativicutes bacterium
AGAAATAATCGCCGAAGTGGAATTGGAGTTGAAGAGCGGCAATCCGTCTGCTGTCTTGGCCGTGGGGGCGGAATTGGCAAAGCTGTTTCCCTTGCGGGTAGAACCGCGCAGTAAATATTTTCGTGCCTTGCAATTGGCCGGACTGGCTGAGCCGGTAAAAGAAGATCGAAATATTGCGCCTGCCTACCGGTTTGATGGCAAGGAACCAGCGCTAGACGCTCTGCTGCGATTGTTAATCGAGCTGCTGATCGAAGTGATGAACGCCGAAGAACAATTTTCCACCTGTAGCGAGGAGCCGGAGACATTGCACCAATTTCGCATTGCCTTGCGGCGGTTGCGATCGGCGTTCTCGTTTGCCAAACCGTTATTGGCGCCGGAAAAGTATGAACAGTATCAGGAACTGTTGCGGCAGCAAGGCCGTGAAACGGGATATTTACGGGAAATTGATGTGACGGCAGCAAGCTGGCAAGAGGTGTTACGGCGAAAATCGTTTTTTGTCAACGGACGGTTTTGGCTGGATGAGGTGCTTGTTGATGAACGGCAGGCGGCGTGGGGAAAATGTGCCGCTTCGCTCGATAAAGGAACAGCCACTGCGCTGTATTTGGCGTTGTGGGCCTGGTTGGCCGGAGAAATGGAACGCCTTGAACAGGTAGATCCGAATGAACAGTCCCTGCAGGCGTTCGTCCAGGGACGTGTTGGTGATTGGCTGGAAAATATTTTGCAAATGGAAGAAGAATTGGATTTTTCCGATCCGGACAGTCTTCATGCGCTGCGTATTCTCGGCAAGAAACTTCGGTATATGCTGGAGATTTTCTCCCATTTGTTGGATCGTACCAGCAAGTTAACGGAACGCTTAAAAAAACTTCAGGACGAGCTTGGTGCCATTCGTGATATCCAATTGACGGCTGAGTTATTTAACCAATGGCTGCAAAGCCGTTCCAGTCGTGCGTTGCATCGGGACGCCGGTTTGCTGATGGGTTGGCAGGCTTGCGAATTGCAAAGCCGGCAGGCGGAACTGTGGGATGATTGGCAGCGTTTTCGTAAAGCGGCCAGAAAATGGGTAAAAAGAAATTCTGAAGATCGAAATCATGGAACAGCGCACTCCGGATAAGAAAGATAAATGTAGACTTACTTCAGGTGGAGAAGGAACTCCAACTGAAGTTTAGTCGAATTTAGTCGCAGAAAGTAGCGATACTTTCTGCGACATAAGTGCAACCAACGGCTTTCACCGTCGCTAAAAAGCTAGGTGTAAGCCGGGTTTTCTAACCTCGAACTACAGCCTGTTAATCCCCGGCCTAGCAGGCGGTAAGTTACAGGCTGTGTGAAGATGAGCAATAAGGCGGTGATCGTGTTGCTGGCAACATGGCGTAAAGTCGCAGGCTTATTAGTTTGTTTTGTTATTATTAGCGGGATTTGGAGTTTACAGGCCGTTGAAGCCGGGTTAATTAGTACGAAGGACGAAATTAATATCGGCCGCAGCGTGGCCAATGATCTGGAAAAGAAATACGGCCTGGTGGAAGATGCGGAATTGCAAGACCGGGTTGCGCGCATCGGGGCCAGCATGGTCGCGGTAAGTGACCGTAAAGACCTTCCCTACACGTTTAAGGTGTTAAAGTCAAAAGAAGTGAACGCGTTGGCGCTGCCGGGCGGTTTCATTTATGTTTTTCAGGGCTTGATCGATTATATGCCGTCCGATGACGAATTGGCAGGGGTATTAGGCCATGAACTGGGCCATGTGGTGAAACGGCATACGGTCCGGCAAATGGAAAAAAGTATGACAATGTCAATCTTGTTTGGCGTTATTTTCGGCGATCGCGGCGTTTTTCTGCAGAATTTGGCCTATAATGCCTTGATGGCCGGCTACAGCCGGGAGGATGAACGGGAAGCGGACCGCTTGGGGTTTATTCATTCGAATAACGCCGGTTATAATCCCTACAGCATGTTGATCGCTATGCAAAAACTGGCGGATATGGAGAACAAACCGAGTTATGGGCTGTTTTCTTCCCATCCTGAGCCGGAGACCCGGGTTGCTTTGGTGAAAAAAGCGATGCTCCAGGCCGGCGTGTATCCGCAAGTCGTCACTGACGGACAGACCGCGCGGGTTACGCAGGGCGATTGGGCATTGCCGCCGTTTAAAACCAGCTATGATAACTATAAACCGTCTTGCCGCGCGTATTTTGCCGCCGGATCGTTATACCGGGCCGCAGGGACGGCGGATTTTTCGGCCGACCGTTTTGTTGCCGACAGTGACGAAGGAAACGGTGTAGTCCGCATTTATTATGAGGGTCGTTTGATTACGGTCGTATCGCAAGAGGATGCGAGCACGGCGCAATTGGAATTACCGGTGCTTGCCGGGCTGTACCTTGATAATCTGCGCCAATGGAACGGAAAAGCCAAGTAATACTATTGAAAGTAAAAGGATGGGCTGTGACGAAACTACCAATTCGCCCGGCCCATCCTTTTTGATTTTGTTTTGTTGTTCAGGTATCCAGATAACAGGCGACAATTTTTCCGTAATAGTAGGTATGGTAGTCGCCAGCTTTATAGAAAGTTTGCTGAACGCCGGCATCAAGCTGCGCCGGATCCATCGGGCTTTTGTAGAGGATTTCGCACTCATAGTGTAAGCCGCAGCCGCCGATTACCGGTACGGCTACCTTTTTTCCCGGTTGTGGTTGTAACTTTGCGGCGCTGAATTTGTCCATGTCCCGGCCTGATTTGCTGCCGCACAGCGCCAGTTCGGCTTGCATATCATGCAAAGGGATGCTAACGGTGAAGGCGTTGCTATTCTCGATCAATTCATACGTGTAACGGGATTCTCGGACCATTACTGTGAACACCGGCAAGCCCCACATAACGCCGATAGAGCCCCAGCCGATGGTCATGGTGTTGGAACGTCCGCCGGAACTAGTCGTCAAAAAAGCCCCTTTGCTGATCGTTTCCAGAACGGTGGATGCATATTCTTGGTATGAGATATCTTTTGTCATGGTCTATAGACCTCCTTTTCCCATGAAATATTCTTGCTGTGGACAAGGAATTCCTGTAGGCTGGCTGGAATTATATATCGTTGCCGGAGGAGGGACGTTTTTTGACAAAATTAAAAGGAAAAGAAAAAGAAGCCCATGTACAGGCCGTTTTCGCCGCAATTGCCCGCCGGTATGATTTGTTGAATACGGTATTAAGCTTTAATCAAGACCGTTATTGGCGGCGGTTTGCGATCCGCCAGACCGGTTTGCAAGTGGGCGGCAAGGCGTTGGATGTTTGCTGCGGGACCGGGATGATGGTTCTTGCGGAAGCGGAAATTGTGGGCGAGCACGGTCATGTGACCGGCTTGGATTTTTCCCGGCCCATGCTGGACGTGGCGGCGGAACGGATCGCCAAAACTAAGTATGGTGGCAGGATTGAATTGGTGGAAGGGAATGCGATGGCACTGCCGTTTGCGGATAATACGTTTGACTGTGCGACGATCGCGTTTGGCTTGCGCAATGTTCCGGATATTTTACAGACGATCAAGGAGATGCGGCGGGTAGTTCGGCCAGGTGGCAAGGTTGTATCCCTGGAACTAGGGAAACCTTCGGCGCCGGTGTTCAAGCAATTGTATTATTTGTATTTTGAACATTTATTGCCGTTGCTTGGCAAATTGGGCGTAGGGCGCGAAGGACCGTATCGCTGGCTGCCGGAATCGTTGAAGTTGTATCCGCATCAGACGGAAGTCCGTGAGCTGTTCGAGAAAGCCGGTTTGCGGGATGCCCGCTTTTTCGAGTTAACCGGGGGGATTACAGCGGTTCATGTGGGGACCAAGTAAGTTTACAAAATGACTTTTGCAAAAAGACACTTGACTTTCTGAGAAACATAAATTATAATCATATTCAAGTCAATAATGCTGACACGAGGAACGGGAAGTCTTTCCGAACAACTATCAGAGAGCCGGCGGTTGGTGCGAGCCGGTTGGTTGGATGGATAGATTCCACCTGGGAGTGGCTGATGATGAATCATGACGGGACCGCCCGGTATAGCGGATAAAGTTGGCCGAAAGGCAACATGGGTGGCAACGCGGGAGAAACTCTCGTCCCTATCGGGATGTGAGTTTTTTTTATACGCTTTTGCATATTTATGATTGCCTGCTGGTCTAAACTGGGTGGCACCGCGGGATAACCTCTCGCCCCAGGCAAGGTAGTTTGTCTGGGGTGAGGGGTTTCTTTCATTACTAACTAACTGATGAAAACACAAGAGCAATAAGGAGGAACAAAAATGGATACAACAAAAACGTTTAGAGCTCATAACTTTAATGCCGGACCGGCGGCGCTGCCGCTTGAGGTGTTGCAAAAAGCACAGGCGGAATTCCTGGATTTTCATGGCGTAGGTATGTCGATCATGGAAATGAGCCATCGCAGCAAAGAATATGACAAAGTACACAACCAAGTCATTGCGACCATGCGGGAATTGATGAATATTCCTGACGATTATGAAGTGCTCTTCCTGCAGGGCGGAGCCAGCCTGCAATTTGCGATGATCCCTATGAATTTTCTGCCAGCCGGAAAAAAAGCCGGCTATGTCATGACCGGCTCTTGGTCCGAAAAGGCGTATGAGGAAGCGAAAAAAATTGGCGAAGTGTTTCAGGCCGCCAGTGCCCAAGAGGGAAATTATTGCCGGATTACCGGCCTGGACGAGTTGCAGTATGATGCCGATACGGCTTATCTCCACATTACTTCAAACAACACGATTTTCGGAACCGAATGGCAAACCTTCCCTGACACCGGTGATGTCCCGTTGATTGCGGATATGTCCAGCGATATTTTAGGCCGTCCGGTGGATGTCAGCAAGTTCAGCCTAATTTATGCGGGAGCGCAAAAAAACCTGGGTCCTTCCGGCGTGACAGTGGTGATTATCCGCCGCAGCTTATTAGAGAAGGCCAATACAAATATCCCGACGATCCTGCGCTACAGTACGCATGTCAAGAATAATTCTTTATACAATACGGCGCCGACGTTCGGCATTTATATGATGGGTCTTGTTTTGGAATGGGTGAAAGAACAAGGCGGCGTGCCGGCGATTTACAAGCGCAACCAGGAAAAAGCGGCCTTGATTTACGATACGATTGATGCCAGCAATGGGTTTTATGTCGGCCATGCGCAGACGGATGCCCGCTCCATCATGAATCTTACCTTCCGTCTGGCGGACGAAGAGTTGGAGAAAAAATTCCTGGACGAGGCCAAAAAAGCCGGCTTCGTAGGTTTGGCCGGACACCGGTCGGTCGGTGGCTGCCGGGCTTCCTTCTATAATGCGGTTCCTTACGAATCGTGCAAAGCATTGCAGCAATTTATGATTGAGTTTCAAAAGGCAAATGCCTAACGAAGGAAAAAATGACGAAAAATACGGAGGGATACTACAATGAAAATATTAGTCAGTGATGCGGTTTCCATGCAAGGGGTAGAGCTGTTACAACAAGAGTACGCGGTCGACGTTAAAACAAAATTAGCGGCGGAAGAACTGATCCGGATTATTCCCGAATACGATGCGTTGGTGGTCCGCAGTGAAACCAAAGTGACCAAAGACGTCATCGCTGCGGCAACGAAATTGAAGGTAATTGGCCGGGCCGGCGTTGGGGTTGATAACATCGATGTCGAAGCGGCAACACAACGGGGTATTATTGTGCTGAATGCGCCAGAAGGCAATACGATCGCGGCTACGGAACATACCATGGCGATGATGCTGTCACTGGCGCGCAACATCCCGCAGGCGCATGCCACCATGAAAGCCGGCGAATGGCAGCGCAGCAAGTTTATGGGTGTGGAAATGCGCGGCAAAACCCTGGGGATTATGGGCTTGGGCCGAATTGGCACAGGAGTGGCGAAACGGGCCCTGGCCATGGAAATGAATGTAATTGCCTATGATCCTTTCGTCAGCGAGGATCGTGCGAAAGCACTCGATATTCAATTGGCCACCACGGAGGAAATCTTTACTACGGCTGACTTCATTACCTTCCATTTGCCTCTGACGGCAGAAACGCGGAACCTGGTGAACAAAGAGGTCTTGGCCAAAGTGAAAAAAGGCGTTCGTATTGTCAATTGCGCCCGCGGCGGTGTCATTGATGAAGCCGCTTTGGCGGAAGCGCTGAGTGACGGAACGGTTGCCGGCGCTGCGCTGGATGTATTCTCCAAAGAACCGCTGGGAGCCGACAGCCCGCTGCTTGCGTTGGACAACATCGTATTAACTCCGCACTTAGGGGCATCCACTGCCGAAGCGCAGGTTGGGGTTGCGATTGACGTATCCAAAGGCATTTTGGCGGCGTTGAAAGGCGAGCCTGTCACTACCGCTGTCAATATGGCACCGATTCCGAAACATGTGCTGCAGATTATTCGCCCCTACCTCAGTTTGGCGGAAAAAATGGGTTGTTTGGCCGTTCACCTTGCCGAAGCTCCAATCCAAAATGTAGAAATTGAGTACAACGGGGAAATCAGCGAAGTGGATACCAAGATGCTGACGACGGCTGTGATCAAAGGCATACTCAACCCGATTCTGCAAGAAGAGATTAACTATGTTAATGCACCGATTTTGGCGAAATCACGCGGCATAAAAATTAAAGAGGTAAAGAGTAAAGATATTACGAACTTTGCCAATTTGATTACGGTTAAAGTTGCGACCGGTAAAGGGGAACACCAAGTATCCGGCACATTATTCGGCAAAACCGAAGGCCGCATCGTGATGATGGACGGGTACCGCGTCGACGTGGCGCCGGAAGGCTGGCTCTTGATCGGACCTCACCTTGACGTACCGGGCATGATCGGTAAAATTGGCATGGTATTGGGCGAGAACGGCATTAATATCGCCGCCATGCAGGTCGGTCATACGGAAACTGCCGGAACGAATATCATGGTAATGAGTGTGGAGAGTGACATCCCGAGTCCGGTTATGCTGAAAATCCGGGCTATTGAAGGTCTGCTGGGCGCCAAAGTGGTTAATTTTACAGCCGGCTAACGTTACTTTTTAATGTCTTTCGGCAGCCAGTTGACTTGCTCATCGTCTTGGCAATGGCCATACAGTTCGGATAATGTTTTTCCTACATTTTGATACGCGCTCATGATATCCGGAGTAGGGACATTGCCGCAATGGCAGCACTGTAAGGAAAAGTCTTTTTTGGCCAGATCTTCATGCGAAACCTGAAATGTTCGTTTGCATTTTGGGCACTCCAACGTAAATTCCATACAATCCATCTCCTTCATACTATTTTGGCAGTTCAGGCAATGTCGTAAGATAACTGCCGTTATAACTGAGATTCCATAGAACAGAAAAGAATCCTTCCGTTTCAGAGGAAGGATTCTTTTCTGTTCTATGGAAATGCAGGAGTTTATCCGGGGAAATGCAGAATATATAGATAAAAGGATCATCTGGTTATCGGAGTCGCAAATTTTTGCGGCGGTGCACATAAGAAATAATAACATAGAGAAAGGGCGGATCATTATGGGAGACACTACTCTTTTTGATATCGCGGTTATCGGCGGAGGACCGGCCGGTTTGGAGGCTGCGTTGACGGGCCGGATCCGGAATAAGAAAGTTGCTTTGTTTGAACATCTTGGGTTCAGCCGTAAGCTGCAGAAGGCGCATAGTATCGACAATTATCTCGGGTTGCCGCAAAGCAAAGGAGAAGACTTGATGAAACGGTTTGCAGACCACTGTATGTCGCATGAACCGGTATTGATCAAGGAGAAAGTGGTAACCATTTTCCCGGGCGAAGGGATGTTCACCATATTGACCCCGGCCAATACCTATGAAACAAAAACGATTATTTTGGCAACCGGTGTAGCGAGTACTTCTTTATTAGAAGGGGAGAAAGAGTATTTAGGCCGTGGAGTCGCTTACTGCGCGACCTGTGACGGAATGTTTTACAAAGGCAAAGATGTTGCGGTCGTTTCTTATACGCCGGAAGGGGAGCACGAGGCCGAATTTTTGCGGGAAATCTGTCACAGCGTAACCTATTTGCCGCAATACAAAGGAGATTTTTCCCGGCTGAATCCGGCGATCCGCATCCTACAAGCCAAACCGAAAGCGGTAAAAGGTGCCGGACCGGTCGATACATTGGTGACCGATCAGGGCGATGTCACGATTCATGGGGTATTTATTTTGCGGCAGTCCGATCCGGTGGAAAATGTCTTGCCGGGTTTGGAATTGGCCGGCGAGGTAATCAAGGTAAACCGGGATATGTCTACGAATATTCCTGGGGTCTTTGCCGCAGGGGATTGCACCGGAAAGCCATGGCAGATTGCCAAGGCAACCGGGGAGGGCGTCGTTGCCGTTCATAGTGCGATTAGCTACATCGATAAACTGGGTAACCAATAATCTGTTTCTAGCTGGGTGGGAGCATCATAATCCTTTCAGCATGGCAGCCGAGAAGCGGTCTTGCCATGCTGCTTTTTGCCGTAATTGTTGTTGTAAGCGGCAAAGATCGTTTTTGTTGTAGAGCTTTACATTGCCTGCGGCATGGTATAAAATTAAAGAATGGGTTTACGTCGGTATAATAATTGGTTAACGGCAAGCATCTCTTGTTTGCCGAACGGTTTTATCTTTTTACGGGAGGTTGCAAATAGATATGCTCGATATTAAATTTGTGCGGGAGAATCCACAGGCTGTGGAGCAAGCATTGCAAAAACGGGGGGCGAAAATTAGCTTAGAGCCGTTTTTGGCGCTGGAAAAAGAACGCCGTGATTTGTTAAGTGCGGTAGAAGCATTAAAAAATAAGCGTAATACAGCCTCGCAGGAGGTCAGCAGACGAAAAAAAGCGGGCGAGGACGCTGCAGAATTGATCAGTGAAATGCGGGCAGTAGGCGATGAAATCGCTGTTTTGGATAGTAAGGTAAAACAAGTAGAAACGGATTTGCGGGATATTCTGTTGACGATCCCGAACATTCCTCATTCATCCGTGCCAGCCGGTCGGGATGAGGAGAATAACCAGGAAGTCCGTCGCTGGGGTTCGCCGCGGAATTTTGATTTCGAACCATTGCCGCACTGGGATATCGGGGAAAAGTTAAATATCCTGGACTTTGAACGCGGCAGCAAAGTCACCGGTGCGCGGTTTACTTTTTATCGCGGCCTGGGATCCCGGCTGGAACGTTCTCTCATTAACTTTATGCTGGATTTGCATACGGGCCAGCACGGCTATACCGAATTTTTTCCGCCCTTTATCGTCAACTCGGACAGCATGCTTGGCACCGGTCAATTGCCTAAGTTTGCTGAAGATATGTTTAAATTGGAAGGATCGGACTACTATCTGATTCCAACCGCCGAGGTGCCGATAACCAATTATCACCGCCAGGAAATTTTGGACGGACGTGATTTGCCTTATTATTATACAGCCTACAGCGCTTGTTTCCGGGCCGAAGCCGGAGCGGCTGGCCGGGATACCCGTGGCTTGATCCGCCAGCACCAGTTTAACAAAGTGGAAATGGTGAAGTTCACAAAGCCGGAAGATTCGTACGAGGAATTGGAAAAACTAACCAATAATGCGGAGCGGGTGCTTCAGCTCTTAGGGATCCCTTACCGGGTGGTGGCATTGTGTGCCGGCGATCTAGGCTTTTCATCCGCCAAAACATATGATCTTGAGGTATGGCTGCCCAGTTACAATGATTATAAGGAGATTTCCTCCTGTTCCAATTTTGAAGATTTCCAGGCCCGCCGAGCGGATATTAAATTCCGCCGCGAAGCAAAAGCGAAACCGGAATTTATCCATACCTTAAATGGCTCCGGGGTGGCGATCGGCCGCACGGTATCGGCTATTTTGGAAAATTACCAACAAGTTGATGGTTCCGTTATCATTCCGGAAGTGCTGCGTCCGTACATGGGCGTTGATGTGATCGCTCCGAAATAAGGTAGAGCAGCCAAGAATGTTTCAAAAATTAAACGGACCATCACAATCGTGAAATGATTTACTGGTTTCACAATTGTAAACGAGGCCGTCATAAATAGATTTTTTAAAATCTATTTATGACGGCCTCGTGGATTCTAGCGGCGAACGGGGGAATAAAAAAACGGAAACAAATTATAGGGATTAATGTTGACAAATCCGATAGGAATTAAGTATAATCTAATTGAGAATGAATATCGTTATCTTATAGCCGCCGGGAATTATTTTTTTAGCCAATCAATGAAAATGATTCTCAATGGACTGATAACCGTGGACAGGAGGACAAGAACATGACACTCGATCAAGTGAAGCGCGGACAGCGCGTGTTAATAGTGGCCATACCGGATGATACGGTACGGGCGCAAGCGATCCGTTTTGGGATCATGGCCGGCGTTGAGGTTGAATGCGCAGAAAAAGTACCGGCAGGGCCGGTTGTAATTTGCAAGGGGAAACAGGAAATTGCCATTGGCAACAAATTGGCGCAGCGGATAGAGGTAAAGGCGGCTTAATGGTAGACCGTTTTTGGAAGGAGAAGGTATGAGTAGGCATTGTCATCAAGTGGGTGATTTGGGAGACATCGCGATCCCGCAAGGGGCAAAAAAGATTGTCTTGGTGGGGAATCCGAATGTTGGGAAATCGGTATTCTTTAATTTCCTGACCGGGATGTATGTGGATGTTTCTAATTTTCCCGGCACAACGGTGGATATTTCGCATGGCCGGTTTGGCCATGATGTGGTAATCGATACACCGGGTATTTATGGGATATCTTCGTTTAATGATGAAGAAAAAGTGGCGCGGGATGTTATTTTGGCGGCGGATTTAATTGTCAACGTTGTCGATGCGGTGCATTTGGAACGGGATTTGTTTTTGACGCTACAGGTGATCGATACGGGAATTCCCGTGATTGTCGTATTAAACATGATGGATGAGGCAGCCAAAGAGGGAATTGCCGTGGATACGGATTTGCTGGAAGACTTGCTGGGTGTGCCGGTTCTTTCTACGGTGGCGGTTCAGGGCAAGGGGCTGGACGCGTTGAAAACCCGTTTGTACGAGGCGCGTGAAGGACACATTCCGGCGGGGTTAAAGCGCAGTTTGCAGGAAATGTTGAACTGCACCGGATCCTGGGCGGAAGCACTGCTGGTTTTGGAAGGCGATCCGAATGTGGCGGAACGGCATGGTGTGGAACCGGGAACGCAGCGCGAAGAAATCTATCATGACCGGCGTCATCGGGTCAATGATATTTTGCACCATGTGGTGCGGGAAAATAAGGAAGGGTTGCGCTTTACCGCCCGGCTGGGGCGGTGGATG
>CAYUNV010000007.1:11213-18242 GCA_964446265.1 uncultured Negativicutes bacterium
GGATCCCGATTTTTTTTGCGGCATTATACGTGATTTATTATGTAATCGGTGTTTTGGTGGCGCAGGACATTGTCGGCTTTACGGAAAAATCGTTGATGGCCGGGTATTATGAACCGGCGGCCCGCGGTTTTGTCAGCCGTTTTATTGCGGCGGATTCGGTGATTGGAGTCATTTTAATCGGCGAGTACGGACTGGCGACGATGACGGTGACCTATATTCTGGGTTTGTTGCTGCCGTTGGTTGCCGGGTTTTACTTTGTGTTATCGATCATGGAGGACTCCGGCTACCTTCCCAGGCTGGCAACCTTGGTGGATCGCATGATGAATACGATTGGCTTGAATGGGCGGGCGATTATTCCGATGATTTTAGGGTTTGGCTGTGTCACGATGGCAACCATCACGACGCGCATCCTTGGCTCGGCCCGCGAACGCACGATTGCGACGGTTGTTTTGGGGCTGGCCATTCCCTGTTCGGCCCAACTGGGGGTCATTTCCGGGATGCTGGCTGCATTGGGAATGAAATACATTGTTGTTTACTGCGTTGTCATGCTTCTGGTTCTTGGGTTGGTCGGAAAAATACTGCACGCGGTTTTGCCGGGTGAATCGACGGATTTGTTTATCGACTTGCCGCCGATCCGCTGGCCGCGAATGGAAAATGTGTTGAAAAAAACGGTGACCAAGTCCTATGCCTTTTTAGAAGAGGCGACTCCTTTGTTCATGCTGGGGGCGTTGATTATCAGCGCACTTGAACTTACCGGCGCTTTGACAGCGATCCAAGGGGCGGTGGCGCCCTTGACCACAGGGATTTTGCAATTGCCAAAGGAAACGGCGACTGCGTTTATCATGGGGCTTATCCGCCGCGATTTTGGGGCGGCCGGATTGCGGGAGATTGCCATGACGCCGGATCAAATGCTGGTATCGCTGGTGACAATTACGTTGTTTGTGCCCTGTGTGGCTTCGATGATTGTTATGGTAAAAGAGCGCGGCAAAACGGAAGGGATGTTGATTTGGGTTGGTTCGTGGGTATCGGCCTTCCTGATTGGCGGCATTCTCAGCCGGCTGCTGGTGTTTCTTTGATGTTGCCGGGTAAGGAAAAGAGGGGTTGAGATGGAAGTAAAAGTGAACGCCATCATTTGTCCGCAATGCGCCAATCAAGTGTCGCCGGGGAATATCCGCTGCCCGCGCTGCAATCGATTGTTGGTGACGCCGTGTGAAGGAAATTGCAGCCGCTGCCAGAGACGGCAAGGCTGTAAAGACGTAACGCCGGACCGGCGGAGTATAGGAAAGCCGGTGTGAGGATTGCCGGATCTTGACGAATGGTGAAACATAGGCTATTATTTCTTGTGAAAGCAGCAGAATTTGTCTTTGCCCAAAGTGTATCAATGAAAAATTGAATATGAGCAATGAAGCTCCGAAAGTCCAATGGCTTTTGGGGCTTTTTTACTCCGGCCGGGAAATAGTGTTGCCGGGTTGGGCTTGTCGAAGTAAGCAAGCGATAGATCAGGAAGGATTGATGACGATATTTTTGTGTGATATGATGGAGAAAGAGTGGTATGTTGGTTTTGGTTAATGGCATGATGGCAAAGATAAAATAGTTGGCAGGTGAACGCATTGGATGACAAAGAACTGTTGACGCAATTATGCAGATCATTACCTGTTCTGGCCCGTATTACCGGGGGGATCGCCACGGTTACCGATTTGGATGGGCGCAGACTGAAAACAGTGGATTCGCACGGCAATGAAATCCGTGATTTTTTAGGACAAGTGTACTCATTAGCGAGAGAAGCTGCAAAAAGCCAGCTGCCTCTGTTCGGGCCGTCGCAATTTGTCGAACAGGCTGAGGCGTGGGTGTTGCCGATCGGCCGGTATGTGATTGCCTGCAGTAATCTGGAACGGGTGGAAAGAGAAGCCAAATTGAAGGAAGCGCTTACACAAGCCTTGCCGCTGATTGCCCGCGTGGCCGGCGGAGAAGCGGTCTTGTTCGATCAAGATGGCCGGCGAATTGACAGTGTGGACCATATTGGGCAGAGAAATCAAGCTTTCATCGGCAAAATCAGCAAAGCCGCCAGTGAGGCGATGCAACAACAACGGCCGGTTTTTGGACAGTCCATGTCGGTTCCCGGCGGGATCGCCGTAAGGCTGCCAATTACCGAAAAATATGGGATCGGTTTTAATAACGAAGCGGTCGTGTCACAAAAACACAAATTATTTGAAGAAGTCAAAAAGAGCCAGTATGCTCGTTACAATTTTGATGATATTATTGGGATTAGCAAAAGCCTTGAACAGTGCAAAAGCAAGGCTAAGCATATTGCGCAAAGCATTTCTTCCGTGCTGATTTATGGGGAAACCGGTACCGGAAAAGAGCTGTTTGCACAGGCCATTCATAACGGAAGCGATCGCCGGGACAAGCCGTTTGTGGCAATCAACTGCGGCGCCTTGCCGGCCTCGTTGATTGAGGGTAATTTATTTGGTTACGTAGAAGGGTCATTTACCGGAGCAAAAAAAGGCGGCAGCGCCGGTATTTTCGAAGATGCCAACAACGGCACTGTTTTTTTGGATGAAATCAGTGAGATGGAGCTGGATTTGCAGGCAAAATTGCTGCGGGTCATCCAGGAACGTGAGGTCACGCGGATTGGCAGCACCAAACCGATCCCCGTCAATGTCCGCATCATTGCTTCCTCCAATAAGGACCTGCGGGTAATGGTCAAGGAAAGAAAGTTTCGGGAAGACCTTTTTTACCGTTTGAACGTCGTAGAATTGAATGTGCCGCCATTGCGTGAGCGGGTCGATGATATCCCGTATTTGGCCGATTTTTTTGTTCAAAAATATAATCGGATATTAGGGAAATTTATTGTGGATGTGTCGCCGCAAGCGATGGAGGTTCTCAAGAGCTACTCTTGGCCGGGAAATGTCCGCGAACTGCAGAACTGCATTGAAAGCGGGTTCAATTTTGTGTCAGTGAATGACCACACGTTGACAGTCAGTCATCTTCCTTCCCAGTTTCATTCGGCCCATTTTACGCCCCAGATTGTGCAGCCGTTGATGTCGTTTGATCTCGAGGCAACCTTGCGGGAAGTGGAGAAAGGGATCATTGTCAACGTGTTAACGGAGGAAAACAATAACCGGAAACGGGCGGCAAAGCGGCTGGGCCTCAGCATTACGACGTTATGGCGTAAAATGAAGGAACATGGTTTGTTGGACCATTCGGAGCAGAACGCAGCAAGAAATTAAGCGGATACACACAAAGCGTCTTTTCAAACATGAAAAGACGCTTTTCGCATTTGAAAGGGTTTTTCGGCGCTGGGGTGTTTTTTTGCAACTAAGCCAACGGGCTGGGCAGGGAAAAAACGCAAAAGCAGGCATAATGCGTGCTTTTGCAGAGGAATTAAACGGTTTGCTTGTGAAACAAAGATCGTATTTGAATTTGGCATGAGATATGCATATATAATTATCAAAACAAGAGATCAACGGCAAATCCAGGCAAAAGAGGTGGGACGAAAGACAAGGGGGCCTAGTTGATCAGAATGAACGCGCTTCTATTTCGGAAGGAGGGTTCGTATTAATGTCAACTATGCAAGATACGCAAAACACAGCTACTGCACTGGAAGTAAAAAAGATTATTGCAAGATTAGACAGATTACCCTTAGCGCCGCTTCATTACCGGTTTTTAGGGATTAATGGCTGCGCCTGGGCGTTTGATGCGTTTGACGTGGGCTTGGTCACGTTTGTTGTTACGGCGCTCGTAAAAGCATGGGACTTGTCGGCGGCGCAAGTTGGAATTGTCTTAAGTTCCGGCATGGTGGGAATGATTGTCGGGGCGTTTTTCTCGGGTCCGGCAGCGGACCGGTTCGGGCGTAAGGCGGTATTCCAATGGACGATGTTGATTTTCTCGGTTTGTTCGCTGCTGTGCGCTGTGGCTTGGGACTTTTATTCTCTCGTGTTTTTTCGGTTTCTGGTAGGGGTTGGATTGGGCGGAGAAACGCCGGTAGTGACCTCGCTCCTGGGCGAATTTGTTCCGTCGCGGGACCGGGGGAAAGTGCAGGGCCTGCTCAACTGTTTCTGGGCCGTTGGCTGGTTGTCGGCTGCCGCGATTGCCTTTTTTGTCATTCCGACGGTGGGTTGGCGTTGGGCGTTTGTGGCAGGAGCATTGCCGGCTTTCTATGTATGGGTAGTCCGCCGTCATTTGCCGGAATCACCGCGTTGGCTGGTATTGCACGGCCGGCAGGCGGAAGCGCAGGCGATTGTGGAAGATATTGAACAACGGGTGGCCAAAACAAAACCAGTGCCGCCGTTGACGGAAGAAGATATCGCCAAAATTCCGGAGATTAAAAACGAACCGGTCAGTGCTTTGTTCTCGCCGGCGTATTTGAGGCGGACCGTTATGTTGTGGATCTTATGGTTTTTGGGGATGTTCGGCTATTATGGCCTGTTTGCCTGGATGCCGACCTTGCTGGTTAAAGCAGGCCACACAATGGTAAAATCCTATTTATATGTGTTTATCATGCAGTTGGCTTACTTGCCGAACCAGGTGTTGTCCGCTTATTTGATGGATAAACTAGGCCGCAAAAACCTGTTGGTATTCAACCTGGTGATGAGCGGCGTATCGGCCATCATCTTGGGCTGGGCGATGGGCCATAACCTGAGCTCAGAGCAAGTTATACTGCTAGGAGTTGTGACAAGCTTTTTCGTCTCCGGCATATGGGGGATCACATATACGTATACACCGGAGTTATATCCAACCAGCATCCGGGTTACCGGAACGGCTTGGGCGGCAACCTGTTCCCGCTTTGGTTCCATGCTGGCGCCGCTGATTGTTGGTTATAGCCTGGCATCGCTAGGCGTGACCGGTGTTTATGCAGTGATTGCCGCCGCCTTTGTGCTTGCCGGCCTGGTGGTGCTGGCTTTAGGTGTGGAAACACGGGCCAAAGGATTATAAACCATAGCGTAATGTTTTCAAAAATGAACATTGGCTATAAAAGTAAAAACAATATTTTTTACCAAAGAAAAGAGGAGTGGTTTGTATGGCAGTGACAGTAGTGACGAATATTGGTGCGATAGCTTCTGGTGATATCCAGAACCCGGTGTTAAAAGACAATACGCTTCTTATTAAAGACGGGAAAATTGCCGCGATTGGCGACAGCAGTTTGCTGGAACAGGCGAAAAAAGACAATGAGGCGGTGCAGGTGATTGACGCCGGCGGAATGACGGTGATGCCTGGCCTGATCGATTCCCACGTGCATCCGGTACTTGGCGATTATGCGCCGCGGCAAAAAACATTGGATTTCGTTAGTAGCGCGCTCCATGGCGGTGTGACTACCATGATTTCAGCCGGTGAATGCCATACGCCCGGACGGCCGAAAGATCCGGTTGGGACGAAAGCTTTAGCCATCGTGGCCCATAAATCGTCGGCCAACGAGAGACCGGCCGGTGTCAAACTGCATGGTGGCGCCCTTATTTTAGAAAAAGGCCTGGTGGAAGCGGATTTTGCCGAATTGGCGGCAGCCGGTGTTTGGCTGGTCGGCGAAGTTGGTCTGGGATCGGTGAAAAAACCGGAGGATGCGGCCCCGATGGTGCAGTGGGCCCGTAAGAACGGCATGAAAGTCATGATGCATACCGGTGGAACTTCTATCCCTGGCAGTTCTACGGTTACGGCAGCCGATGTCATTGCTGTCGACCCGGATGTGGTATCGCATGTGAACGGCGGCCCGACTGCCATATCGCCGGCCGAAGTGGACCGTTTAATCGAAGAAACAAAATTGCCGCTGGAAATTGTCCAGTGCGGTAATATGAAAGTGGCCGATATGGTAGTTCGGAAACTGGCGAAAAAAGGCGAATTGGGCCGCATCATTTTCGGCAACGACGCACCGTCCGGAACCGGATTAATCCCACTTGGCATTTTGCGTAATATTGCGCAAGTTGCCGGATTGTCCGGAGTATCCGGCGCCGAAGCGGTTGCCATGGCAACCGGCAATACAGCGGCTGTATACGGGTTGAATACCGGCATGATTGCCGTAGGTAAAGAAGCCGATCTGGTGATTGCCGATAAACCGATGGGCTCCGTTGGCGGCAATGCGCTGGAAGCGTTCGAAGCAGGCGATCTTCCAGGTGTGGCTATGGTATTGGTGGATGGGAAAATTTTGGTCAATAAGAGCCGGAATACACCGCCGGCTGAACGCAGCGTAACCGTACGTTAAAAATCTAATAATTGACAATTTAGCGAGTGTTTGGCATCGCCAG
This sequence comes from uncultured Negativicutes bacterium, assembly GCA_964446265.1. GTDB lineage: Bacteria > Bacillota > Negativicutes > CTSoil-072 > CTSoil-072 > CTSoil-072. The sequence goes on from CAYUNV010000007.1 coordinate 17,450, forward strand.
TAGACCAGATCCATGCTGTCTGGGCGGTGACCGATTAGATATAAGGGGGAATTTATGATGGAAATCCGTAAAATTGTAACCATGGTAGAAGAAGTATACATGGAGGCCAATCAAAAACTGGCCAAACCGGTTCGCAAAGCAGCGGCAATCGCTGTATTTGAGAATCCGTATGCCGGAAAATATGTAGAAGATCTGAACCCGTTGATCGATGCTAGTGTGGAGCTGGGAGAAATATTAACGAAAAAAGCGGTCGAAGCATTGGGCGTATCTTCGCTGGCTGAAGTGGAAAGCTACGGCAAAGGAGCTATCGTCGGTGAGAATGGGGAATTGGAACACGCCGCAGCATTGATGCATCCGAAACTTGGCACGCCGATGCGCCAGTTTGTCGGCGGTGGTAAAGCACTCATTCCTTCCGCCAAAAAACGCGGCGGCGTGGGGACCGCGTTGGATGTTCCACTGGGCCATAAAGATGCGGCCTTTGTCCGCAGTCACTTCGATGCGATGGAAGTTCGGATTTCTGACGGACCGCGGGCTAATGAAATTGCCTTGGCTGTGGTTCTTACCAACGGCGGACGTCCGCTGCCGCGGGTCGGCGGATTGCAAAAAAATGAAATAAAAGGCGAAGACGGTCTTCGTTAGGAGGAAACTATGCAAAAAGTCGGATTTATTGGTTTGGGTGCGATGGGCCGCCCGATGGCCAGCTGTGTGTTAAAAGCTGGGTTCGAGCTTACTGTTTTTGATGTGGTGAAAACCGCAGTGGACCAAATGGCGGAACAGGGGGCAAAAACCGCTG
>CAYUNV010000007.1:18252-29383 GCA_964446265.1 uncultured Negativicutes bacterium
TGCATCTGACGGAATTATGGGGGTTGCAGGTGTGGGGGCAAAAACCGCTGCCAATCCACGTGCGATCGCCCAGCAGTGCGATATTGTTTTGATTTCCCTGCCCAATGCAAAAATTGTCGAAGCGGTACTGACCGGTGAAGAAGGTCTCTTTGCCGGCGCGCAGGCCGGGCAAATTTTCATCGACTTGAGCAGTGTTACGCCGGAGCATACCCGGAGAATGGCGAAACTGGCGGAAGTCAAGGGCGTTGAGTATATGGATGCCCCGGTCAGCGGCGGGGTTGCCGGCGCGGCCGCCGGTACGCTGACCATTATGGTCGGTGGTTCGGAAGCGGCTCTGGCAAAATCCCAGGCTGTCTTACAAGCCATTGGCAAGAAAATTTATCATGCCGGCAGCGTCGGTGCAGGCGATGCCGTCAAATTGGTCAATAACCTGCTGCTGGGCGTGAATATGGTAGCCGTGGCGGAGGCCATGACGTTAGGCGTTAAAGCCGGTTTGGATCCCAAGGTGTTGTTGGAGATTATTGGCGTAAGTTCCGGCCGCAGCTATGCGCTGGAAGCCAAGGTGCCGGATTTTATCTTAAAAGGCAACTTTGAACCGGGGTTTGCGGTAGATCTGCAATACAAGGATTTGGAAATGGCAGTGCAAACCGGGAAAGAATTAGGAATGCCGTTGCTGTTGACTAATGTTGCGCAGCAGGTATATGAAACGGCAAAGGCGAAGGGCTTGGGGCGTAAGGATATTTCTTCCGTCATTACCTTATTGGAAGAGACGGCGCAAGTCGCGGTCCGGGAATAGCGATTGTTATAACTGAAATTGTGGACAAATGAAACCAATTGAAGAGCGACGCTTGGCCGGCCTGATTCGAGGCGGCCAAGCGTCATAAATGGTAAACATAACGGTTAAGATGTCGGACTATAGGTTTTAGAATAGCGCAGGAGGGTGTTTTTTATGGAGACGATAGACGCAGCAGCTCAGAGTAAAGGATATACGGTTGGTGAGCTGACCATCGGACAATGTATCGACCTGGCCAAAGAGCTGGATGTCAAGGTAAGTGAGGTAGTCATCGCGGAAGCCATGCAAGTGAACCGGATGAGCCGGAAAGAAGTGTTGTCATCGGTTTTGGCAGCATTTGATCATAATTTGCATGCTGTAGAAGTGGGGTGTACTACCGGCAGCAGTTTCATCATGGGAAAAGTAGGCCAGGAACTCAATCAGCCGGAAATTGTTTTGAACCAGGATCCGTTCATTAATAAGGTCTTGCACTACACGTTAGCTGCGCAAGTCGGCAACCACGCGGTAGGGCTTCAGCCCTGCGCGGGAACCGGCGACTCCTGTCCTTACACCGGCATTGTGAAAGCGTTACTGGAAACGTTGGAAAACAAGGAAGAAGTGGCGGCGTTGGCGGCCCTTATCTTGAAAGTAGGAACGATCTTCCGGGTGGGGAAAATAACGACCGGCTGTAACCTGGAAGGCTTTGGCGCCGGATCGGCCGCTTTGGCCGCCGCGTTTACGGAGAAAATGGGCGGAACGCCTGCGCAAATGGAAAAAGCCATGGTATTGGCGTTATCGCCGACCATAGCCGTTCCTTGCACTCCGCGGGTTATGGTGGCCGGACTTTGCGCCGCGCATATTGGCGGTGCGGTTGTCAATGCCCATTTGACGGCGAATTTGGCAGTGAATACAACCCTGCCGGTCACGGTGCCGATTGATGTGATGATTGCCATGGCTACGGCCGTGCATCCGATCTCGGCGAAACATGTGGTGCCGGTAGTGATTCAATATATGGAACCTTTCTTTAAAACGAATGAGGCAGTCGATCATTATGTGACCGATGAAGTGAAAGCGAAGGAACAGGCCCGGATAGAAGAAACCATTGCCCATGCCTCCGCGGAAGCCAAATCGTTGGCGGCAAGGGCCAATTCCATCGTCCGTCCGTTTGGCGATGCGGTGGTTGGCGGCAGCAGCCAGGCGGTTGGGTCGCCTACGAATACGGCCCGGATTGCCCATTCCCTGGCCAAAGGCGAAATTACGGGCGTTAAAATCGAATTATATGCAGAATTATTTGCTCGTCGCGGCATCAATGTTCCCGGCATTTTAATGGGGGCTGTGTATGGGTCTTCGACGGACGATGCTCAGATGTACCGGGAAATCATGGGGAAAGTATTAGAGAAAAAACTGCAGGTGGAAATCGTTGAAGTGAATGAACCGCAGCTGCAGCGCGTTACGGTCTATGCCACAGAACAAAATGCGGTAGTGGAAGCATTGAACCGCGGCGGCGGCCGGTTGGTCATCCGCAGCGCTAGTCCTTCGCTGGAAGAGGCGAAACAGAATGCCCGGGCGCTGCATATCGATGTGATTGACTAAGGAGGAACGAATGTGAACGAAATAGAGCGCTATTTAGCCAAAGCGGCGCATCAAGATACGGTTCGGGTCGGGGAAGATATCACGATCCAGGTGGACACGGTTGCCGCGCATGACGTTACTGCGCCGATGGCTATCCACCAGTTTGCCGACATTGAGACGGACCATGTGTTTGATCGGGATAAAGTCATGCTGGTGTTGGATCATGTGTATCCGGCACCCACTGTGCAGGCGCGTAAAAACCATTGTCAAATGGCTGCGTTTGCCAAACAATACGGAGTCCGTTATTTTGGTAAAGGCGAGGGTGTCATTCACCAGTTGATCGCCGAAAAAGGCAACTTATCACGCGGTTCCGTGCTGGTGGCCGCCGATTCCCATACCTGCACCGCCGGCGCTTACGGAGTATTGGCGTTTGGCGTCGGTTCTACCGAAGCAGCCGCCGCAATGGCTACGGGAACCTTGGATATCGAGGTGCCGCCGGTTCAATTGATTCAACTGGACGGGGTGCTGAAACCGGGTGTGTACGCGAAAGATATTATTTTAACCTTGATCGGGCAATTCGGCACCGATGGGTTTACCGACCAGGGGATCATTTTTGCCGGTAGTTGGGTAAAAAACGCGACGCTGGCGGAAAAAATGACGATTAGCAACATGACCATCGAAATGGGCGCCATGCTGAGCTATTTTTCCGAGCTGGACGATGTCGGCCCGGTGGCGGTCACGCAGCGGTTTGATGTAAGCACGTTTGTACCGGTAGCCGCCTGCCCCCATTCCCCGGGCAACGTAAAGCCGTTGGCCGAGGTGGCCGGTACGCCGGTTACGCAAGTGGTGGTCGGCAGTTGTACGAATGGCCGTCTGAGTGACATGCGGGACGTTGCCGCGGTCTTTGCCAAAGCGAATGTTCATCCTGAAGTTACTTGTATTGTGGTTCCGGCGTCGGCGGAAGTAGCTGATGCGATGGATAAAGAAGGCTTGACGAAAATTATTCGTGACGCCGGCGCAACGGTTACGAGTCCGGGCTGCGGCCCTTGCTACGGCGGGCACATGGGCTTAATTACCTCAGCGGACACGGTGGCTTCCACGACAAACCGTAATTTTTCCGGCCGCATGGGAGCGACAGATGCCAAAGTGTATCTGGTTTCGCCGCGGGCCGCTGCCGAAGCGGCCGTGGCAGGAACCCTCGTGGTGCCGGGAACGGTGATCCCGTTGGAAGGAGTAGAGAGCCATGGAAAATAAATTGGTTTTTCACGGCCGGGTATGGTATTTTGGCGAAGATATCATTGATACGGACCAAATCTTGCCCGGGTATGCGATGACCTGTGATCGGGAACAATTAAAAGACTATGCGCTGGCCGGGAGTAAGATCCCGGATTTTGCGAAGCGGGTGCAACCGGGAGATATTGTAGTGGCCGGTAAAAACTTCGGCGCCGGCTCCAGCCGGGAACAGGCGCCGGTAGCGCTGCAGGGCGCCGGTGTAGGGGCTGTGGTTGCCGTATCGTTTGCGCGGATCTTTCGCCGCAATGCGATCAATATCGGCTTGCCGGTCCTCTATGCCGATCTCATCGGCATGGTAAAAAACGGCGATGAAATTACGGTAGATTTTAATACCGGCGAAATTACGCTGCCGGATGGTCAAATTGTTGCCGGCCAGCAGCCGGGTGAAAGCGTCCGGTCCATTCTGGCGGCCGGCGGGTTGATTCCCAAAGTCCGGCAGCAGCTAAAACGTAAGGGAGGCGAAACAAAATAATGCAAGAAAAAACAAAAGAAATTATTATTGCGGATCAAGAACGGGTCCGCGCCTATGAAAAGATATTCAGCGCACCGATGCCGCAAGTCACCAAAGACGGGGATGTAGACGGCCTTCCATCGCCGTTTCCCCGCATTGTTGCCGGAGTCGAAAGGGGCGGACACCGGATTTGGGAACTGGCGCAAAAAGCGGCGGAAACGGGAATTCCGGTACAAAATCCGATTCTGGGCCGGAATACCGCGCAAGAGCAGTTAGCCGAATCGAATGACATGTATGCCGCAGCCGAAAAATTGGGCTTGACGCTGTTTCATTTTGTTCATTCCGAAGCGACGCGGCATATTGATCCGCTGAATGGCGCGGAATTGATCGAACAATCCCGCGGCAAAGGCGGCATCACGCCGATGGGCGAACGGGAATTTGTGCAATTGGGCGGCGGCAGCAAGCATCCGATGCGCATCAATGCGACTGGTGATACACCGCATCTGTCCATCATCAATGCGTTGATCGCCGGCTTTGACGGTACCGATATCGGCCCGGTCATTCATGTGCATTTTGGCGGCCGAGGAATCCATGACTATCGCACGAAAGTGTTAAATGGCTATCGGGCCTTGCAAATCTGTGCGGAAAATGGGATCCATGTGCAAACCGACTCCCATAAACACTTAAATAACATTGACGGTACGGACGGCATGGCCTTGGCCATGTGCCTGCTGGCCGAAGGCTTGGCCGTACAAGCCGGCTTGCCGAAAAAATTGAGCGCGCTGCAAATGAATGTGGGTGGGATCAATATCCTGGCCGATTTGGCGGTGATGCGAGCCTTCAAAGAAACGATGTGGAGCGACTCGCTGGTCGTCGTGCCGGAAACGTTCCAGAACCCGCCGGCGGATTTGATTGCCGAGCAGGCTCACTTTGCCCGGATGGCGGTCAGTGCCCGCTTGGGCGGAGCAAACTTCTACCGGCCGAAAGCGGCCGAATCGGTCGGGATCCCGACCGGCGCGTCGATGGGCAAAGCGATCTGGGCGACGCAGAATGTATTCGAAAATATGGCCGCCATTGACATTAAGGATCCATTTATCCAATTGCGGAAGGAAGAAATTATCACCGAGGCCATGGCCGTAATCAGCGCGGTCGTAAAATCACCGCGAATGCTGCAGCCGCAGGATATTACACCGGAATTTTGGCGGGGCTATGGTAACGAAGAACTAATCGACTTGATTGTAGCCGGCGGCAAGGCCGGAGTGATGGACTGCCCGCGGGCCGGGGGTTGGGATTTGAAACGAGGCGTGCGTACGCACCGTGACAAAGACGGAATTCGCCGTTATGTTCCCGGTTTCAGCCCGGTTGCCGTGGCGCCGGAGCATGTTGCCTTTACTGCGGAACCGGTTGTTGTCGACAAGCCGGTGGAAATCACGAAAAAAGGCAAGATCGTCCTGGCGACCGTTGGCGCCGATGCCCATGTTGTCGGCGTAAATGTGATCCGGGAAGCGATTGAAAAGTCCGGTTACGAAGTCATCTATTTGCGCGGCATGAATTTGCCGGAAACGGTGGCGGAGGTCGCCGCGGAAGCAAAAGCCGAAGTAGTCGGGATCAGCAACTTGCTGGGGATGGGTTCCGTGCTGTACCCGCGGGTGCATGATCGGATGAAGCAACTGGGAATTCGCGACAATACCTATTTGATTGCCGGTGGACGGATCGCGGAAAAAGAGGAAGACCATGCGGCCATCGAAGAAAAAATAAGGACGGAAGGCACTGGCTTCTTACAAGTCGACGCGTTCTTCGGTCCAGGTACCGATCCGGCCAACGTTATCAAATGGTTGGACGAACATTTGAAGGGGGAAAACCGGTAATGAGTCAAACAGAGAAAATCAATTGCGTCATCATGCGCGGCGGCACCAGCAAAGGAATTTTTCTGAAAGTCAATGACCTGCCAAGCGATATTGAACAAAGAGATCAGCGCATTTGTGAAATCTTTGGCAGCCCGGATGTCCGGCAAATCGACGGACTCGGCGGAGCCGATGCCCTGACCAGCAAATTGGCCATTATCGCTCCGTCCAGCCGCCCGGATGCGGATGTGGATTATACATTTGGCCAGGTAAGCATCACCAAGCCGTATATCGATTATAGCGGCAACTGCGGCAATATTTCCGCTGCCGTCGGTCCGTTCGCGATTGACGAAGGTTTGGTACGGGCCCAGGAAGGAATGACCACGGTTCGTATTCATAACACCAATACGCAGAAAATTATTGTAGCGGAAGTGCCGACCGTAGACGGCAAGGCTGCAGTCATTGGGGATTGCGCGATCGCCGGGGTTCCAGGCACCGGCGCCAAAATTATGCTGGATTATTCCGATACAGCCGGAGCGGCAACCGGTAAGCTCTTGCCGACTGGCAACGTGAAAGATGTATTGGATATTCCGGGCTATGGTCCGGTCACGGTCAGTATTGTGGATGCAGCCAATCCGGTGGTGTATGTGGCTGCGAAGGATGTAAAACAGAGCGGCATTGAAACTCCGCAGGAAGTTGATGGCAATAAGGAACTTCTGAATTTGCTCGAACAGATTCGCGGCACAGCCGCCGTAAAAATTGGCATGGCCAAGACCCCGGAAGATGCGCTGGCCAATGTGCCGGCATTTCCGATGATCGCCTTTGTCAGCCCGGCTGCCGACTATAAGGATTTCACGACCGGCAAATTAATTCGTGCCGATGAGGTTGATTTTGTTTCCCGCCTCATGTTTATGCAAAAATTACATAAAACCTATGCAGGGACCGCCACGATTTGTACCGGTGCGGCAGCGAAAATTACCGGATCGGTGGTCAATGAAGTGATTGCGGATATTGATAAAAAATCGTTTATCCGCATTGGTCATCCGGCTGGCGTGATTGATGTGGAAGTGGCGGTGGAAGAAAAAAATGGGCAAACGGCGCTGAAACGGGCCGCGATGTCCAGAACAGCCCGCCGCATCATGGAAGGGTATGTGTACGTAAGAAAATAAACTGCGGTTTCTAAGAAAAAATACATGAGATCAATGGAGTGTAACCATGGACCATTCTGCAGAGAAAGTATTGGATACGATTGTTTTCGATATTGGCAGCACTTTTACAAAAGCAACGGCTTTTGCAGAAAAAGACGGACAATTGGTTTGGGCAGCCCGGGCACAGGCACCTACGACGGTCGAAGATATTGGCCGTGGCCTGCAGGCCGCTTTGCAAAATCTGGCGGAAGTTCTTCACTGCCGGTCTGTCACGGCAAAATCCATGTTGTCTACCAGTAGCGCCGCCGGCGGCTTGCGGATGGTTGCCATGGGCTATATGCCCCGGGTAACGGCGAAAGCTGCCAAAGAGGTAGCCATGAACGCCGGGGCCAGAGTTCTTGAGGTCATGTCTTTTGAGGATCATGCTGAGAATAAATTTGAAATGCTGCAGGAAATCAATCCGGATATTATTTTATTAGCCGGCGGAACCGATGGCGGCGATACGGATTCGATGATGAATGACGCCAAGATCATTGTGAACAGCAAAGTGAAAGCGACCGTAGTCATTGCCGGCAATACCGCCGTCCAGCCGGCCGTGAACGCTGTTTTGCAGGCGGCCGGCCTCAAAACGGTACGGGTGCCGAATGTGATGCCGACGATCCATGAATTGCGCGTCATCCCGGCCCGGGAGGCAATTCATGAACAATTTATCCGCCAAATTACCGAAGCCAAAGGCTTAGGAAATTTAATTGACCGGCTGACGGAAAAGAAAGTAGTACCCACCCCGGGAGCGGTTTTGATGGCGGCAGAATTGCTGGCTCAAGGCAGCCATGAGGAAGAGGGAATTGGCAGTTTGGTGGTCATTGATTTGGGCGGAGCAACTACGGACATCCATTCGGTGATCCCGGAACTGGAAGAATTGTCGATTGAAGAGCGCGGTCTGGTAATTACCAATGAAAAACAAACGGCGTTCCGGACCGTCGAAGGCAATCTGGGACTGCGGGTCAGCGCCCGGGGGATTGTTGAAGCAGCCGGAACCAAAGCCATTGCCGCGCGGGTCGGGCTGGCCGGTGAAGAAGTGGAACAGGAATTGGCAGCGTATGCTGCTTCGCTGGAAGAACAGCCGGAATATCTGGCCGTGACGGAACGGGAAAAATTATTTGATCGGGCCTTGGCAGAAACGGCCGTGGAAATCGCCTTGAAGCGTCATGCCGGCTACATTTCCCAGCAGTTTGACCCGGTGATGGGCATTGTTCCCGGTACTCCGGTGGGGCGGGATTTGCGGAACGTCAAGACGATCATTGCGGTCGGCGGCATTTTCGCCAGCCTCCCCGATGAAGAGGTCCGCGGCATTATTGCACAGGCCTTGGCAAACCCGGGCATATCCCTTTTCCCGCCGGCGAACGCAACGGTTCTGATCGACCGGCAATATCTGCTGTATGCCGTTGGCCGTCTGGCAGACCGGCGTGCGGCCGCCGCATTGGCCTTTGCCAAAAATCACTTTGGGATTGAATAAGTATTATTGAAGAATGAGGAGTGACATATATATGAAAAAAACGACACAATTGCGCCAACTGTTACAAAGTAAGGAAATCCTGGTTGCGCCGGGAGCCCATGATGCTCTGTCGGCCAGAATTGTTGATAAAGCAGGCTTCAAGGCTGTCTATTTCACCGGCTACGGCCAGGCAGCAAGCTATTTAGGAACCCCTGATGTTGGTTTATTAACCATGACGGAAATGGCTACCCGGGTTCATAATTTTGCATCGGCGGTAGATATTCCGGTGATTGCCGACGGCGATACCGGCTTTGGCAATGCCGTTAATGTCATGCGGACGGTTCGTGAATACGAAGCGGCCGGTGCGGCGGCGATCCAATTGGAAGATCAGGTTGCGCCGAAAAAGTGCGGCCATATGCTGGGACGCAGGGTAGTCCCGATGGAAGAGATGGTTGGTAAAATCAAGGCGGCCGCTGCAGCTCGCCAGGATTCCGATCTGGTCATCATTGCCCGCACCGATTCCCGTACTTTGTTTGGGATTGAGGAAGCGATCCGCCGTGGAAAAGCCTACGAGGCGGCCGGTGCCGATGTGCTGTTCATCGAATCGCCGGAAAGCATGGAAGAAATGAAACTGATTACTTCCAGTTTTTCCGTTCCGGTTTTGGCCAATATGGTGGAAGGCGGCCGTACGCCAATGCTGAATAATCAAAAGCTGCAGGAAATCGGTTATAATCTGGTTATCCATCCAACCGCATCTACCTATGTCACTGCCTACGCGATGACGAAACTGATGAATGAATTGAAAGCGCAGGGAACTACCGAGGGGATGATCAACGAAATGCTTCCTTTCGCAGAGTTTAATGATTTGATCGGCCTGCCAGATATCCGGGCGATAGAAAACACGTACTTGCCTAAGGAATAGTACATAATTATTGCTTTTTTAACGATTAAAGCGCCAAGTGAGGTGCCGGAGATGAATTTGTGGGATGCAATCGGTTGGCAGAGTCCATCGATCCTTGCTTGCAGCGGTGCGGGAGGAAAGACTTCGGTTCTCATGACCTTAGCCGCCTGTGCCCGGCAACGCTGCCTGCCTCTGCTGCTGACTACGACAACCAAAATGTATTGGAAGCAGGTGAAAGACTGGCATCCGGTTCTTGCGGATGATTTTGCCGAAGGCGCAGCCGCGGCGGAGCGTATCTTGCAAACCGAAGGTCTAGCCTCTTGGTTTGCCGGTTTACAGGAGCAGAAGGTGACCGGCTTGCCGCCGCAGTGGATTGATACATTGGCTCAGCGCGCGGTCTTTTCGGCAACGTATATAGCCGTTGAGGCTGACGGAGCGAAAGAGCGGCTGATCAAGGCTTCTGCCGATTGCGAACCGGTGATTCCCGTTGCGACGGCGATCACGCTTGGTGTTTTAAGCTTAGAGGCGGTTGGCCGCCCGCTTTCGTCAACCATCGCCCACCGTTTGGAGCTGGTTATGGAGATTTTAGGCAAAGAGAAAGGCGAGAGGATTGACGAAAGAGATTTAGCCAATCTGGCTTTGCATGAACGGGGAATTTTTCGGCACGGCAGGGGCAGACAAATTTTATTGCTGACCGGCGGCCGTGTCGAAAACGCCGTGTTGGTGGAACCGGTTGTTGACTATCTGCGCAGCCAGCGCTCGGTCATCACGAAATGTATTGTGACGGAAGGGTACGGCGCGCAGATGAAACCGCTGAAGGTGGTTAATGTATGAAGAAGCGCATCGGTATTGTGATTCTGGCAGCGGGGCAGGCCAGCCGCATGGGAGCGCAAAAATTATTATTGCCGTTGGGCGGCATGCCGTTGCTGGCGCATGTTTTGCAAACAGCCGCCTCTCTATCGTTGCCGGATTGTGTTGCGGTGATTGGTGAGCCGCAGGCGGAATTGACTGCAGTGTGCCGGCACTATTCGGTGCAGGCAGTCTATAATCCAAACCGGCATACTGGTCAGTCTTCCTCGGTTCATCTCGCTTTGCGCCAATTTCCGGCTGCGTTGGACGGGATCTTGTTTATGCTCGGGGATCAGCCTCTTGTTTCTTTGCCGCTTCTTCGTGCGTTAATTGAGCAGTTTGAGTGTTTTGAGGATAATCGTCATATTGTTGTCCCTTATTTTAAAGGAGAACGCCGCAATCCAGTATTGTTCGGTTCGTTTTGGCGCGGACAACTGGCGGCCTTGCAGGGAGATCGAGGCGGCCGTCGGATTATTGACGAAAACATGGAATGGGTAATCCGTCTGGATTGGGATGACGAAATCGCTTTTTTAGATGCTGATACCTGGGAAGATTACGAATTCTTATGCGCAAAATTCCTGAAATAATGGATTTTAGAATAAAATAGCATAACGTTCAAAAATGAACAATGTTGATTGTTTTATGATAGTTAATGTGATATAATAACGAAGCTGAAAGAATAATGAATTGATAATGGATCGACGCTGATCAACAAATTGCTTGTTTTTAACAACCAATCTGTTGGTCATTTTTTTGGTACACCAGAAAGTATAACATTTTATCTGGTGTACATAAGTGCAACCAGC
>CAYUNV010000008.1:0-28063 GCA_964446265.1 uncultured Negativicutes bacterium
AGTTTCAGCACAGCCCTGTTGCATGATTTCATGTAGAATTTTCAATACGTTTTCTTGATTTCAATCTTATAGGTTTTGAGCTTGCGGTACAAGGTGGTCCGGTCCATCCCTAGGTGTGCTGCTGTTTGGGTGATGTTCGAGTTGCATTCTTCCAGAGCCTGGATGATCCGTTCTGCTTCCGATTCCGGGATGGTGGCTGACGTTTCGGCATCGGATGAATCGGAGAATTCGCTGTCTTCCCAATAATGCTGTACCATTGCGGCGGTAATCTTCTTTTCGCTGCAAATAACAACTAACCGTTCGATGAAGTACATGAGTTCCCTGACGTTGCCGGGCCAGTTGTAGCCGGCGAGAGTATCGAGAGCGGGTGCTGTGAATTCCAGGTGCTTATGATGGCGCAGGTTAAAGCGGTTGAGAAAGTGGTTGGCAAGTTCCTGTACATCGCCGGATCGTTTCCGTAACGGGGGAAGTTTTATTGTCAGCACTTTAAGGCGATAGAATAGGTCCTGGCGAAATTGCCCGTCTTTGACAAGCTGCAATAAATTTTTATTGGTGGCGGCAATAATGCGGATATCCACAGGGATGTATTTGTCATCCCCCAGACGCATGACCTGTTTTTCCTGCAATACCCGCAATAAGCGGCTTTGGCCGTATTTATCCATCTCGGAAATCTCATCAAGGAAAATGGTTCCCCGATGGGCCATTTCAAACAAGCCTTGCTTGCCTTTCTTGGTTGCCCCGGTAAAGGCGCCTTCCACATAGCCGAACAATTCACTTTCCAGGAGGTTTGGCGGCAAGGCGGCGCAGTTTACCGCTACGAAGGGGCCGTTGCTGCGAGGACTGGCATTATGAATACTCTGGGCAAAAAATTCTTTGCCGGTGCCTGTTTCACCGTAAATCAAGACGGTAGCATCGACGGCTGCTATTTCTTGCGCGATCCGTTTAACTTCGGTTATCTGGGGGGAAACTCCCAAAATATCGGTGAAACGATGATCCGCGATCATTCGCCTGGCCAGTACTTCGTTGCGTATTTTTGCCTCTATCTCCTGAATCCTGGTTATATCTTGGAAAGTGATGATGGCACCGGTAATTCTCTCATCGACGCGAATTGGAGCGATGCTGAAGCTGATCCACGTTGGGCCGAGCTGCCGGACTTGCCCGACGGTTTCCTGGCCGTCTTTTAGGCAGGATTCGACATGAATGAATGGCAGGGTTGCGGTTATTGTTCGCCCCAGGATATCCTTAGCTGGCTGGTGCAACAATCTTTCGGCGGTAGGGTTAAACACCTTGATGACTTGCGCGGTGTTGATGCTGATAATCCCTTCGGTGGAATGATCCACCAAGGTTTTAAATTCCTGGACCTGTTCTTTTTCGATCTGCCGCCCCATAACGATTTTTTGCGCTTCCAGAAAGGCATTGCGTACGGAAAAATCACCGGAACTGATGGGCAGACCGATTAAACCGGCCTTTTCGGCCAAGAGAATGGTATTTCTGCCGCCCACTACGATTTTGGTATCGGTTTTCGCTACAGCATCAATTTGCGTAGGGATATCGTCCGCTTTTACCAAGGGATAAATCGTTAAATCGATGTCCAAGATACGGGAAAGTACCTCGATGTCGTAGATCATGTTTTTGTAAGCCAGGACGGCAACTTTGGGCCGAGCTTCGCCGGTGGCTTTTTTGGCCTCGTAAAACACTTGGGCTAAATCTTGGCCGGTGATCGCGATTTCCACTACGGGGATACGTACGCCGGAATCTATGATCACCTGGGCGGTGCCGCCCCGGCAAACAATAACATCCACATCTTCGTGTTCGAGTTTTTTGGCTAGTTTTATGCCGCGATTTAATCGCGCCAGATGCAATTCGACCGAAGTTTGCAGACCAAGCTCCTGGATTATTTTTTGTCCTTGATAAAAAAGCCGTTTATCGGGAGCGATAAAAGCAATTCTGGACAAACGACAACAACTCCTTCGCTTTAGGAAATCTGTTTGGTTAATCTTATTGTAGCATTTGATAGGAGGTGATGCAACGATTGTGGTTATTGCTGCAACGTTTGTTGTGGTTTTTTGCGGATTTTTGTTATCACAGCAAGGCAAAAGTGCGGTATATTCGCTGTTTTAAGTTTGGCACGAAAATTGCTTTATTGATGGATAGATGAAAATAGCACAATCGATGCTAAGGAGGAAGAAGAGAAGCTATGGACATGAGTTCGGAGCGTCATGAAAAACCCTTATATATTAAAATGAAGCCTGAAGATAATGTGGCAGTGGTTGTAAATGCTGGCGGACAACCTGCCGGATCAGTTTTTTTCGACGGCCTTATCCTTCGGGAACACGTGCCCCAGGGACATAAAGTAGCCTTGGTAGATTTAGCGCAAGGGGAAGCGATTATCCGCTATGGAGAAATCATCGGTTATGCAAAGCAGCCAATCGCAAAAGGAAGCTGGATTGAAGAATCATTAGTGATCATGCCGGTGGCACCGGAATTGGATGAAATGCCGTTGGCGGATAAAGTGCCGCTGCCCCAGACGCCTTTGGAAGGATATACTTTTGAAGGATACCGCAATGCGGACGGCAGTGTGGGGACGAAGAATATTCTTGGCATTACGACCAGTGTGCAATGCGTAGTTGGAGTTCTGGATTATGCGGTGCGAAGAATCAAAGAGGAAACGTTGCCAAAATACCCCAACGTGGATGACGTAGTGGCGTTGAAGCACAATTACGGCTGTGGCGTGGCCATCAATGCCCCCGAGGCGAAAATTCCGATCCGCACAGTTAAGAACATTGCGTTGAACCCGAATTTTGGCGGCGAAGTGTTAATCGTGGGTTTGGGCTGCGAGAAATTATTGCCGGAAGTCCTGTCGCCGAACGGCAGCAAGGACAATATTATTTCTCTCCAAGATCATCATGGATTCAAAAAAATGGTAGAAGTGATCTTGGCGGAAGCGGAAGAGCGGCTCGTTAGATTGAATAAACGGCAACGGGTGACTTGTCCGGTTTCCGACCTGGTAGTGGGTCTGCAGTGTGGCGGCAGCGATGCTTTATCCGGGGTTACGGCCAATCCGGCGGTGGGCTATGCGGCAGATTTGCTGGTGCGGGCTGGAGCGGCAGTCATGTTCTCCGAAGTAACCGAGGTGCGGGATGCGGTGGAATTGCTGACTTCCCGGACGATCAATGCGGAAGTGGGCCGCGCTATGATCCGGGAGATGAAATGGTACGACCATTATCTGGAACTGGGTGAAGTGGACCGCAGCGCCAATACGACACCGGGTAATAAAAAAGGCGGTTTGGCCAATATTGTGGAAAAAGCCTTAGGATCCATCGTGAAGTCCGGCAGCAGCGCTATCGTGGATGTATTGTCACCAGGCGAACGGGTGAGAAAAAAAGGGTTAACGTATGCGGCAACACCGGCAAGCGACTTTGTCTGCGGTACTTTGCAAGTAGCATCAGGAATTACCCTGCAGGTATTCACGACCGGTCGCGGTACGCCGTACGGGTTGGCTATGGCGCCGGTGATTAAAGTAGGAACTCGTAACGCACTGGCAGAACAGTGGCCGGACCTTATCGATGTGAACGCCGGGACAATTGCAACTGGCGAGGCTACGATCGAAGAAGTGGGCTGGGAGATATTCCGGTTAATGTTGGATGTGGCCAGTGGCAAGAAAAAAACCTGGGCCGATCAATGGGGACTGCACAATGATTTGTGCTTATTTAACCCGGCTCCTGTAACCTGATTAACCTCTTGCGTAGTAGAAATAAGGAGGAAATTTTTGTGAGTGAAATGATTTTGAATAGCGCAAAAAAAACGAATGTCCGTTATTTCATTTTGGCCATGCTGTTTATTGTTACGACTTTGAATTATGTCGACCGGGCCACTCTATCGATGGCTGCGCCGGCTATGCGTAAAGATCTGGGTTTGGATGCGGTGACCATGGGTTATGCTTTTTCTGCTTTTGGCTGGTCGTATACTGCGTTACAGATTCCTGGCGGTTGGACGTTGGATAAATTTGGGGCAAAAGTAGTTTATGGATTGGGCTTGTTTTTGTGGTCCTTTTTCACTTTTCTTCAAGGTATGACGGGCTTTTTGCTAGGCTTAGGTGCTTTTACAACCCTTTTTGGCTTGCGTTTTCTTATGGGAGTGGCGGAAGCACCGGCTTTTCCGGCTAACAGCCGCATTACCACGATGTGGTTTCCCACCCATGAACGCGGGTTTGCTTCAGCCATCTTTAATTCGGCTCAATATTTTGCTTTGGCGGCGTTCAATCCAATTATGGGTTGGATCTTGGTTGTCTTTGGCTGGCGGCATGTATTTTTTGCCATGGGCTTGGTCGGAATTGCGATGGCGGTTATCTGGTTTAAAGTCATCAAAGATCCTAGCCATCATCCCAGTGTGAACGCTGAGGAACTTGAATATATTCAATCTGGCGGCGGATTGGCGAAGCTAGGGGACAAAAAGACGACGATCAAATGGTCTTATATACAGTCTTTGATTACGAATCGAATGATGATTGGCGTTTATTTAGGACAATTTTGTTTGAATACGATTACCTGGTTTTTCCTCACCTGGTTTCCTACTTACCTGGTACAGGCAAAAGGGATGTCCATCCTTAAGGTAGGATTGATTGCTTCCATACCAGCCATTTGCGGCTTTATTGGTGGTCTATCAGGAGGATATGTTTCTGATTGGCTTCTCCGACAGGGGTATTCGTTGACCTTGGCCCGGAAGACACCAATCATCATCGGTCTTGTTTTGTCAGGTACAATTATCTTAGCCAATTATGTACAGACCGAGTCCTTTGTTATTGCTGTCATGTCTTTAGCATTTTTTGCTAAGGGGTTTGGCGCTTTAGGATGGGTAGTCATTGGAGACACATCGCCGAAGGAAATGGTAGGCCTAAGCGGCGGGATCTTTAACTTTGCCGGTAATATTGCCAGTATTGTCACACCGATCGCAATCGGTTATATTCTGAAAGAGACCGGCTCCTTCAACGGGGCGCTGGTGTTTGTTGGAGCTATGGGGATTTTAGGCGCACTTTCTTACTTGTTTATTGTAGGAGAGATTAAGCGGGTTGAATTGAAAATCGAGGAAAAGAATTAAGCAACGAACCAGTCGGTAAAACTCCGTTCTGGTTGTAGTTATGGTCATAAATAATATTCGGGAGCGATAAATTAATGAAAATTGGATTTATAGGGCTTGGCATTATGGGCAAGCCGATGTGCAAAAATCTTATGAAAGCCGGTTATGAAGTAGTGATCCCGGCAAGAAATAAAAGTATAGCGGATGAGTTCATTGCGTTGGGAGCTTCTGTTGCTTCTACCTCCAAGGAGATTGCAGAACAAGCGGATGTCGTGATTACCATGCTGCCCAATTCGCCGCAGGTCAAAGAAGTTGTATTGGGTGCGAATGGGATTATTGAAGCGGCGAAACCGGGCTTGACTGTGATCGATATGAGCTCGATTGCGCCGTTGGTCAGCCGGGAAATTGCCGCAAAATTGGCAGAAAAAGGCATGGAAATGCTGGATGCGCCGGTTAGCGGCGGTGAACCTAAGGCCATTGATGGAACGCTTTCTGTGATGGTCGGCGGGAAACAAGAAGTGTTTGACAAATGCTATCCGATTATGAAAGCGATGGCAGGTTCTGTGGTACTGACCGGTGACATTGGTGCCGGCAACGTGACCAAACTGGCCAACCAAATCATTGTCGCGATCAATATTGCTGCAGTTTCCGAAGCACTCGTGCTGGCGAGCAAGGCCGGTGTTGAGCCGGAATTAGTGTTCAATGCCATTCGGGGCGGCTTGGCCGGCAGCACCGTATTGGACGCGAAAGCGCCGATGATGATGGATCGCAATTTCGAACCGGGCTTCCGTATTAATTTACACATCAAAGATTTAAACAATGTACTGGAAACTTCGCATGAAGTCGGTGTGCCGTTGCCGCTGACTGCATCGGTGATGGAAATGATGCAGGCGTTAAAAGTCGACGAAAAAGACGGACAAGACCACAGTGCCTTGGTACAATACTATGAAAAAATGGCGAAAGTGGAAGTAAAACGCTAAGAAAACCTTTTGCCTGCTTTTTGGGCTGGCAGAATTATTCTGCCAGCCCAAAACCATAGGACGAGGTTAAAAAATTAAAAATCAGGAGAGTTGCAAATGTTTAAGAATGCCTTAAAAGAAAAGCTGGACCGGGACGAATTTACGCTGGGCTTGTTTGTCCCTTTTTATGCTCCACCGTTGGTGGAAATCATCGGCTATGCCGGCCTGGATTTCATTGTCATTGACAATGAGCATGGCTGTTTTACCGATGCGCAAATCGAAGAACTGGTCCGGGCTGCCGAAGTGAGTGGGGTTACGCCCATGGTTCGTGTATCCTATGACCCGGCATCGATCCAAAAAGCACTGGACCGGGGTGCCCGGGGCGTCCAGGTACCGATGGTTAACACGAAGGCGGATGCGGAGGCGGTTGTACGCAAAGCGAAATTCCCGCCGGTTGGCACGCGGGGCGCCGCTTATTCCGTGCGGGCTGCGAAATTTGGCAATCTCAGCGGAAAAGAATACCTGGATGCAGCCGATGCCAATACGTTGGTCAGTGTGCATATTGAGACAATGGAAGCGGTCAAGAATTTTGACGAGATCATCAGTGTGCCAGGGATCAACATCGCCTTCATCGGGCCGACAGATTTGTCCGTTTCCATGGGTTACAAGGCCGAAGGGCCCAGCCATCCGGAAGTGAAAGCGATGATTGAAGATTTGCTGCGCCGGGGCCGGGAAAAAGGTATTATCATGGGTGTGATGGCCGGCAGCATTGAAGATATCCCTCGTTGCGCCTCTCTGGGAGCCAAGTTTATCACCCTCGTTTCTTCGGGGCTGATTTCGGCGAAGTTTAAAGAAATGGTCAAAGTAGGAAGAAGCGAAAATGCAAAATAATTTATAACCGGAGAAGGTTTACATGGGCACGTGTCAGCACGTGCCTTTTGTGTTGTCTGGGTCAAAACCAAATGGTTTCACCTATTATGGGCGAGTGGCTTGAAACGTGTTATACTTGGATTAAAACTATAATTTGCGTGGGCTATTATGTCTATGCCGATCCTCTTGCTAATACAATAGAAAGCGTGATCCCAAAATACAGAAATGATGTGTCGGTAATTTTGATGTAAAAATTGTTCTGAGGAGGTAGTCCTTGATTGATGCCAATAAAGAAGGTGGCCGTTTTTCTGATGGCTATTGGGTTAGAAAAAGGCCAAAATGTTATAGCGCTGATGGATAACAGTGAAATTAAAGCGGTGGTTTCCGAGATCCGGAGCCTGAAGTCGATAACCCCGGAAATGCAAGAAACCGTTTGGTCTGAGTTTAAACAACTAGGCTACGAAGAGGAAATGAAACCTCCTGAAATATTGACAATTATGCGGTTTTTATTTAATGGCAGTAAGATCAGAGACAAGTGAAGATAGAGCCGGTTTTATCAGTAACATAGCTGCGATGCGATGTTTATTTGGAGCCTCCGTATGGGGTGATGAAAAATAGGAAATGGTTGGGTGCTGCAATATGAAAACAATCCTGTATATTGCTCCTTCTAATGTAATGATGGATATTGGAAAACGTATCATATCTGAATTGGGCTTGGATGATCAAGTGGAATGCAGTATGGGTTGGCTGCACGAAGGGATTGATATTGCCCGCAAGGCGGAAGCCGGCGGGGTTGATGCGATTGTGGCCCGCGGCGGAACAGCGGAATACATTACCAGGGCGGGAATCCAGATACCTGTTATCGAAATCCCTATTTCGGTGCAGGACTTGGCTGAGGTTTTATTGCAGGCAAAAAAACTTACCGGAAAAGAGACTCCGAAAATCGGCGTAGTTGCTTTTCGGAATATGATTGGGAATATTGAGACTTTCGCAAAAGTCATGAATATTAATTTGCAACTTTTCCTGATAAACCCGGGAGACGATATGGAAGCAGCAGTAGAGTCGGTAATTTTTGCGGGAGCCGAGGTTATTATCGGCGGCATAAGAACTATTGAACTGGCCGAGAAACGAGGCAAGCACACCTTGTTATTGACATCCGGAGAAGATTCTTTTCGCAGTGCTTTTCTTCAGGCAATGAAGGTTTCCTATGCGCGAACTCTGGAAAAAGAACGCATGGAAAAATTCCGGATCCTTGTCGATTATTCGATTCAGGGCATTATCAGCATCGAAAGCAACGGATGTATATCTGTTTTTAATTCTGCTGCTGAACGTCTGCTGGGGTTAAAACCTCATGAGGCTGTCGGGCATAGCGTATATTCAGTGCTGCCTGGTTTAGGCTTGCCGGCTGAATTGAACCAGGTCAAACCGGCGTTCGGCGAGATAATCAATATCAATAAACAGAAGTTCTTGGTCAATGTTGTGCCGATTGAAGTAAGCGGCAAAGTCAGCGGCGTTATGGTTACGGTTGAAGATATCGGCAAAATTATCAAACAGGAAGCTGCCATACGCAGCGAATTGTACACCAAGGGATTGACCGCCCAGTATAGTTTTGATGATATCAAAGGGGTGTCGCCGCAAATCACCGAAGTGAAACGGATTGCTCTCCAATATGCCGGAACGGATGCGACAGTGTTGATTACAGGAGCTTCGGGTACTGGTAAGGAGTTGTTTGCGCAAAGTATCCACCGCGCCGGTCACAGGGCCAATGGACCGTTTGTTGCTGTAAACTGTGGGGCAATTACACCGAGTCTGCTGGAGAGTGAATTGTTCGGCTATGCTGAAGGTGCCTTCACCGGAGCGACAAAAAAAGGTAAACCGGGGTATTTTGAACTGGCCCATGGAGGAAGTATTTTTCTGGATGAAATCGGCGAAATGGACAAGAATGCACAGACAAGATTGCTCAGAGTCATTCAAGAGCGTCGCGTTATGCGGTTGGGCGGCGATAAGTATCTGCCGATCGATGTCCGGATTATGGCGGCAACCAATAAAAGTCTGGTGCAATTGATGCGGGAGGGGAAGTTTCGGGAAGACCTGTTTTATCGTATCAATGTTTTAACGCTTGACTTGCCTGCCATTAAAGACCGGCCAGGAGATGCAATTGTAATTGCTGAGGATTTTTTGACTGTCTACAATCAGCGGTACAATAAGGCAATTCAGCTGAGTGAGCAAGTGAAGGCCTTTATTAACAGCTATGATTGGCCCGGCAACGTCCGCCAACTGAGGAATTATATCGAAAAACTTGTTGTAACAGCGAGGGATAATTACAGTTGTGAAGATCTAAACCTGTTACTAACAGAGCCGATGAGAGAAAAAACGTTTGCAACAGGCCAAGCCAGTCTCGACGCTTCTTCCGAGCAATCCCGCATTATTAAGATACTGGAGGAAACTGGGTATAACCAGAAAGAAGCTGCCAAACGATTGGGCATCGATCGTAGTACTCTGTATCGAAAACTCCGTGCCCTTAACATCCGAGTGAAAAAAGGAATACCGCATGTGATGCAATGATTGCATCACATATTGCAACTCTGCATCACATGATGCGGAGTTTTTGTTTTTTTTCTAACTCGATGCAGTGAGTGGTTGCTGGTTTTTAACCGCAAGGAGCAAGGGAACAAGTGGGGGAAAGCCGTTTTGTGATGCATTTTTGCGAGTTGGCATGCTTATTGCTATTAGATGATGGCAGAAGTTTCATATATCACATTACGAGGAGATGAGTATTTTGAACGCTGCTATCACAAAAGGGGAAAAAGCCTCTCGTGTCCGTTGGTTTATGGTTTTGGTACTTTTTATTCTTACTACAGTCAATTATGCTGACCGGGCGACGTTATCGTTGGCGGGGCCGGTTGCTTCGAAAGCGTTAGGCTTGAGTTCCGTGCAAATGGGGTTTATCTTTTCGGCATTTGCCTGGGCGTATGTAGCCGGTCAGATCCCGGGCGGCTGGTTGCTGGATCGTTTCGGAACAAAAAAGGTTTACTTTTTTAGTTTGTTTTTCTGGTCCTTGTTCACTCTGATGCAGGGATATGTCGGTCTTTTGGGGGCTGGGTTGGCAGCTACCGGTCTTTTTGTCCTTCGTTTTTTGGTAGGCCTTTCGGAATCACCGTCGTTTCCGGGAAACAGTCGGATTGTGGCTGCCTGGTTTCCTACAAAAGAACGGGGGACAGCGGCGGCGATTTTCAACTCCGCGCAATATTTTGCCACTGTGCTGTTCGCCCCTATTATGGGCTGGATTGTTCATTCATGGGGATGGCAGTATGTTTTCACAGTCATGGGAACTCTTGGTATAATTCTGGCTTTTGTCTGGTTGAAAGTGATGTACGGTCCGAAAGAACACCCTTGGGTAAATCAAGCTGAGCTTGATTATATCGAACAAGGCGGAGCCCTGGTCAGCTCGGAACGATCGAACAAGAAAGAAGAAAAAGAGAACGCTCTTCCGACCTGGTGGTGCATTAAACAGTTGTTGGGAAGTAGGATGCTGCTGGGTGTATATATTGGACAATATTGCATCACAACACTAACCTATTTCTTTATTACCTGGTTTCCGGTTTATTTGGTGCAGGCCCGCGGTATGTCGATTTTGAAGGCCGGTTTTGTGGCTGTTTTGCCGGCTTTATGTGGATTTGTTGGCGGTGTTTTGGGTGGGATTTTTTCCGACTACCTCTTACGGAAAGGCTATTCCTTATCGGTAGCAAGAAAAACTCCAATTGTTCTGGGGATGCTTTTGTCCACGGCAATGATTATCTGCAATTTTACCAATGTTGAATGGATCGTTGTTGCCATCATGGCAATGGCTTTTTTCGGGAAGGGAGTTGGTGCCCTGGGATGGGCCGTGGTATCCGATACATCACCGAAAGAAATTGGCGGTTTAAGTGGTGGTTTATTCAATACTTTCGGTAATGTGGCCGGAATTACTACTCCGATCATCATAGGGTATATTATCCAAGGCACGGGTTCCTTTAATGGTGCATTGGTGTTTGTTGGTTTAAATGCCTTGGGCGCTATTCTCAGTTATCTTCTGATCGTCGGGGATATTAAGCGAATGGAATTAAAACTGCCCGGCAGTAACGGACAAAACAAGGAAACAGCTGTTCAGTAATCAGCGAATGATAACTTATTAAAAATTGGGAGGAGTCATAGTATGAACAATAATATTGTAAGTCAAGTAGGTTTCGGTGCTCCGGTTGTAACAGAGATGCAAGTCATTCCCGTTGCCGGTCAAGACAGTATGCTGCTCAATCTTAGCGGAGCCCATGCGCCGTTTTTTACCCGTAACATCGTAATTCTCAAAGACAACGCTGGGCATACCGGGGTCGGTGAGGTGCCGGGTGGTGAAAAGATCCGCAAGACCCTTGAAGACGCAAAAGAACTGGTTATCGGAAAATCCATAGCATGCTATAACAATATATTGAATTCAGTCAGAAACCAATTTGCTGACCGGGATGCCGGCGGGCGCGGACAGCAGACCTTCGATCTCAGAACTACAATCCATGCTGTTACAGCCTTAGAAGCATCTTTGCTGGATCTCTTAGGGCAATTCCTGAATGTTCCGGTGGCGGCCTTGCTGGGAAGCGGGCAGCAACGGGCCGAGGTTGAAATGCTCGGTTACTTATTCTATGTCGGGGACAGAAAAAAGACAAACCTTCCTTATTTGAGCGGCGAAAATGCGAAAAATGATTGGTACCGGATTCGCCACGAAGAAGCGCTGACGCCGGAGGTTATTGTTCAGCACGCAGAAGCAACGTATGAACTTTATGGTTTTAAAGACTTTAAACTCAAAGGCGGTGTTCTCAGCGGCGAAGAAGAGATTGAGGCGATCACCGCCCTTGCCAAACGGTTCCCGGAAGCTAGGATTACCTTAGATCCTAATGGCGGCTGGTTATTGGAAGATGCAATCCGCCTGTGCCGCAATATGCACGGTATTCTGGCCTATGCCGAAGATCCCTGCGGCGCAGAAAACGGCTATTCGGGCCGGGAAATTATGGCCGAATTCCGCCGGGCTACCGGGCTTCCGACTGCTACCAACATGATAGCCACCGATTGGCGGCAAATGGGGCATACGATTCAACTGCATTCAGTGGATATCCCGCTGGCAGACCCTCATTTCTGGACGATGCAGGGTTCGGTGCGGGTAGCGCAGATGTGTCATGAGTGGGGTCTGACCTGGGGCTCGCACTCCAATAACCATTTTGACATTTCCTTAGCTATGTTCACCCATGTCGGAGCTGCAGCGCCTGGCAAGATCACTGCCCTTGACACCCACTGGATTTGGCAGGAGGGACAAGAACGTCTCACCAAAGAACCGTTCAAAATTAAGGGCGGAAAAGTGGCCGTACCTGAGAAACCGGGTCTGGGTGTTGAAGTCGACATGGCGCAAATCGAAAAAGCCCATAAGGTGTATATGCAGCATGGATTGGGCGCCAGAGACGATGCGATGGCAATGCAATATTTGATTCCAAATTGGAAGTTTGATAACAAAAAGCCTTGTTTGGTGCGATAATATTAATTCGTTGAGGAAGAAAGTATTAATAAAATATACGACAGTTGAATAAGAGGAGTCATGATTGGATGAAAATTGGATTTATAGGGCTTGGCATTATGGGCAAGCCGATGTGCAAAAATCTTATGAAAGCCGGTTATGAAGTAGTGATCCCGGCAAGAAATAAAAGTATAGCGGATGAGTTCATTGCGTTGGGAGCTTCTGTTGCTTCTACCTCCAAGGAGATTGCAGAACAAGCGGATGTCGTGATTACCATGCTGCCCAATTCGCCGCAGGTCAAAGAAGTTGTATTGGGTGCGAATGGGATTATTGAAGCGGCGAAACCGGGCTTGACTGTGATCGATATGAGCTCGATTGCGCCGTTGGTCAGCCGGGAAATTGCCGCAAAATTGGCAGAAAAAGGCATGGAAATGCTGGATGCGCCGGTTAGCGGCGGTGAACCTAAGGCCATTGATGGAACGCTTTCTGTGATGGTCGGCGGGAAACAAGAAGTGTTTGACAAATGCTATCCGATTATGAAAGCGATGGCAGGTTCTGTGGTACTGACCGGTGACATTGGTGCCGGCAACGTGACCAAACTGGCCAACCAAATCATTGTCGCGATCAATATTGCTGCAGTTTCCGAAGCACTCGTGCTGGCGAGCAAGGCCGGTGTTGAGCCGGAATTAGTGTTCAATGCCATTCGGGGCGGCTTGGCCGGCAGCACCGTATTGGACGCGAAAGCGCCGATGATGATGGATCGCAATTTCGAACCGGGCTTCCGTATTAATTTACACATCAAAGATTTAAACAATGTACTGGAAACTTCGCATGAAGTCGGTGTGCCGTTGCCGCTGACTGCATCGGTGATGGAAATGATGCAGGCGTTAAAAGTCGACGAAAAAGACGGACAAGACCACAGTGCCTTGGTACAATACTATGAAAAAATGGCGAAAGTGGAAGTAAAACGCTAAGAAAACCTTTTGCCTGCTTTTTGGGCTGGCAGAATTATTCTGCCAGCCCAAAACCATAGGACGAGGTTAAAAAATTAAAAATCAGGAGAGTTGCAAATGTTTAAGAATGCCTTAAAAGAAAAGCTGGACCGGGACGAATTTACGCTGGGCTTGTTTGTCCCTTTTTATGCTCCACCGTTGGTGGAAATCATCGGCTATGCCGGCCTGGATTTCATTGTCATTGACAATGAGCATGGCTGTTTTACCGATGCGCAAATCGAAGAACTGGTCCGGGCTGCCGAAGTGAGTGGGGTTACGCCCATGGTTCGTGTATCCTATGACCCGGCATCGATCCAAAAAGCACTGGACCGGGGTGCCCGGGGCGTCCAGGTACCGATGGTTAACACGAAGGCGGATGCGGAGGCGGTTGTACGCAAAGCGAAATTCCCGCCGGTTGGCACGCGGGGCGCCGCTTATTCCGTGCGGGCTGCGAAATTTGGCAATCTCAGCGGAAAAGAATACCTGGATGCAGCCGATGCCAATACGTTGGTAAGCGTGCATATTGAGACAATGGAAGCGGTCAAGAATTTTGACGAGATCACCAGTGTGCCAGGGATCAACATTGCCTTCATCGGGCCGACGGATTTGTCTGTTTCCATGGGCTATAAAGCAGAAGGCCCGAGCCATCCGGAAGTGAAAACGATGATTGAAGATTTGCTGCGGCGGGGCCGGGAAAAAGGCATCATCATGGGTGTGATGGCCGGCAGCATTGAAGATATCCCCCGCTGCGCTTCGCTGGGAGCCAAGTTTGTCACCCTTGTTTCTTCGGGACTGATTTCGGCGAAGTTTAAAGAAATGGTCAAAGTAGGAAGAAGTGAAACCGCAAAATAATCTAAAATCGAGAAGGTTTACATAGGCACGGGCAGTACGTGCCTTTTGTGTTAGAACCGGTTGATATGCGAATTTTTAATGGTATACTGTAAGGAGAAATAGGGGGGTGAAATCGGTGCGAATTGATAAAATCAGCGATTTTAGCCAGGACCGGCTGTCATTTGATGAAATGGATGAAGGCTTTACAACGAAGGAAGCGATAAACGAAGCGAAACGATGCCTTAACTGTCCTAAACCGCTATGCCGGACAGGCTGTCCGATAGAAAATGAAATTCCTGGTTTTATTCAGGCCTTGGCAAAAGGCAACCTTGGCGAAGCCAATGCGATCATCGCGAAACGCAGCAATCTGCCCGCTGTTTGCGGGCGGGTATGTCCCCATGAAAAACAGTGTGAAGCGGCGTGTGTCCTTGCCAAAAAGGGAAATGGCATTAAGATTGGCAAATTGGAACGTTTTATTGCTGACTTTGATGCTGAAATGGGAATTACAACTTTGTGTAAAGGGGCCGGAGAAAAAGGCAGGGTCGCTGTAATTGGATCGGGTCCGGCTGGCTTGACGGTGGCCGGAGATCTGGCCAAGGAAGGATTTATGGTTACTGTGTTTGAGGGCCAGTCTGAACCCGGGGGCGTTCTGCTTTACGGTATACCTGACTTTCGCTTGAATAAAGAAGTCGTGCGACGTGAAATTCAGCGCATTGAACGGTTGGGAGTCACTTTTCAAACGGGTGTATTTGTTGGGCAGGATGTTACGGTTGACCAGCTGATGGATCAGGGGTTTGATGCGGTCTTTATTGGTACAGGTACGGCATTGCCGCGGGAATTAATTCTTCCCGGAAAAGACCTGACCGGCATTGTGCAGGCAACCTATCTGTTAGGAATGACAGCATTGTTTAACCGGGGAAGCCTGGATCGCAGCGAAGTGCCGGTGAATCCTGGCGATAAGGTCATTGTGATCGGAGCCGGCAATGTTGCTATTGATGCTGCACGTACGGCTTTGCGGTTTGGTGCTGCTTCGGTGACAGTAGTCTATCGGTCGACCGAGGATGACATTACGGCTTTGCGTTCGGAATATGAGCATGCTTGCAAGGAGGGCGTTCACTTCCGGTGGCTTGTTAATCCGGTTGGTTATGAAGGCCGGACCGAGGTATCTGGGCTTAGGGTAGCGTTACAAGAGAAAACTGATGATGGGAATCTCCGCCATACCGGACAGGAAGAAGTGATTCCTGCCAGCAAGATTATTCTTGCTGTGGGACAGAGACCAGCCGCCCGTATCGTTTCAACGACTAGTGGAATCGATATAGACTGCAAAGGCTATGTAGTGACAAAGGAACGTCCCTATGGCATGACGACCCGGCGTGGAGTTTTTGCCGGCGGCGATGTTGTGCATGAGCCTGCCACGGTAGTGCTGGCGATGAAGGAAGCAAAAAAAGTTGCAGCCGGCATTGCACAATATGTAGATGCCAAAAAGCTGTTGGAAGAATGCGAGTAGCACAGATTAAGCAGTAAAGAAAACAAAATAATGGTACATAAAATAGCCGGTGGAAAATAACTTCCACCGGCTATTATTGCATATAAGACTTTAATTGCTATTTGCATAAGAAGCAACAGATTGTAAACATTTTTCAAAATCTGTTCCATGGGGAATGCCTTTCCATTTTGCATCGGTAATTTTTTTTGTTTGAATCAAGGTCCCGTCTGGCCGAAAATCGCACCATTCTGTATTTATAAACTTTTCAAAATCAGGCGCAATAAGAATATGATAAATTGTGTATTCTCCGCTCTTGCTGTATTGTGTGTCCGGACCTACGCATTTCGCTTTTAACCATGTTTCTATTTTCCCTTGTTCATCCAAATAAGTAAATTCCGGCGCGTAATGCCATTGAACGCTTTTTGCTCCCGCGTCCGTTGTTATCCATTCCGTATCCGATGCAAAAGGGTTTTCTGCCGCGATTGCTGCTGAAAAACAAGATAGAACAAATATCAAAACGATGGATACTGCTGTTTTTCTCATAGCTATCACTCCCGAGTATTTTATGATTAAAAGATGAGTGATCGATACTACAAAACATTCCCGCTTTTTTAATTTTATTATACCACGCTGATGAGCGCGCAATTACTTACAACTTTATTCGCCTTGAAGGGCGCTTTTTTTGTTCTTAACAGCCTTACTGCTGGTCTGAATACAAGTCAGCGCTTTTCAAATAATATATCCATCATATGCTGCTTAAGTTTTTCGATATCTTGAATACAATAATAGCCTTCGACTTGTTCAATCAATTCAAGTTGCTTCAGTTCTTTCATTGTCCGAACCGTGGTTATACGGTTGATTCCGAGCAGGTTTGAAAGCATTTGCTGGCTTACTTTTTCCGTAATGAGGGTCTTTCCTTCAAATAAAACACCATACCGTTCTGCAAAGATGAGAAGTAGATTGCAGATCTTCCATTCCACGTTATGATAGCATTCTTGTCGAATCTGATCCATTGCGGCAAGAAATTTGTTGGATATCGATTCTAGAATGTCCAATGTGAGTTGCTGGTCGGTCGCGATTGCCTTTAGAAGTACTTCCTTGCTAATACAAACAAGCTCTGACGCCATGGTCGTCTTAAAAGTAATTGGCGATGGTTTGTTAAATAGCATATTGGCTTCCATGAGCAGAGAGCCTTCTTCCATGAAATTGTAGACCCGTTCTTCACCTGAAGATGTAATTTCAGAAGCAATGACACGGCCTTTTTTTACGATATAACAATGATTTACAAGACTGCCTTGTGCAACGACAATTTGATTTTTGGGATAAAATTTGGAACGACCTAGTTTCTCAAGTCGCGATATCCCATTGGGAAGAAACAGGAGGCGAGAGGGATAATCGCTATAACTCATTTCTTTACTTACATGGGCTTTCAGATTCACAATATCACCCCATTCTGAAAAAGTAATGAGAACACAAGCTTTTTCCAGGAAGCGATTACACTATCGTTTTTAGGATAGCATATGCAGATGTCGAACAATAGTAGTTTAGATTACACGAATTTTGAAAGAATTTATAATAACTTACATGGTGAGCAACTGCCATTAATTATGAACAAACATGTAGCATAAACTTCTAAACATCAAATATTCCATATGGCATGATGAGTTTACAGAAAAAAACTGACGAACCCCGGTCTGCCAAATTAAATAAGGAGAGTGGAGAGAAAATGAAAAGAACCAAATTTGATGTCATCGTAGACCTATGGATATCTCTGGTAATCAATATTGTCATGAGTATTGTTCTGCCGGTACTTGCCATTGGTTTCATCACTTGGGATATTTTCATAAAAGGGTTCATTATTGCTTTTATCGTAAGTACGATCTTCGTATTTGTTATCCCCATTATTAAATGGGGCCAGGATTTTGCCGCGTTTTTTAACGCAAAGCCTAGAACTGTTATGAGCCAATTACTTGCGACGGTCATCGTTGCGCTGATGCTTGGCACACCGATGAGTTTATTAATGACGGCAATCAATGCGGGTATTGGGCCGCACTTTGTTGCTGCGTGGTTGTCATGTTACCTATATACTTTGTTGACAGTATACGTATCGGCGCTTATCGGCGTATGGACAGGAATACCGCTTGCCATGAAGGTTTGCCGTATACCGAAAGATACAATGAATATGACCGAAAATGATTAAGTATTTGGGCTGACAAAGTATGTTTTTGAGGGAAGGTTTTTGTTTATATGTTTACGGCAAAACGTTATTTTTTGTTTCTTTGTGGCTTGTTTTTTGTAGCATTTGGTATTTCCTGTACGGTTATCAGCATGCTTGGCACTCCGCCGATTTCCAGCGCTCCATATGTTTTAAGTTTGCGGTTTCCAGTTTCTCTTGGCGGTTTTATCTTCATGCTCAATATGGTGTATCTATTTGGTCAAATTATGATTTTGGGAAGACGGTTTCAGTTTTTTCAATTGCTGCAAATACCAGCAACTGGTGTTTTTGGCTTGTTTATTGATTTCACGATGTATTTGCTTGGTGTGGTAACGCCGGAAACATATAGCAGTAAATTATTTTTCATACTTGTAGGATCAACAAGTATGGGCCTTGGTGTTGCCCTTGAAATCATTGGTAATGTTGTCACTTTGCCTGCTGACGGAATTGTAAATGTAATTTCCAGCCAATGGAATTTTGATTTTGGCATCACAAAGACAAGTTTTGACGCAAGTATCGTCATCATTGGAGGTCTTTTGTCCTGGTTTTACTTTGGTGAGGTTTACGGCATTCGTGAAGGGACGTTGATTTGTGCTCTAGTCACCGGCGCCATAGCGCGATTTTTTATCAAACGGCTCACTATAATTTTACCAAAATGATAAGACGTATGTAATAGTTTATGTGGTTTGACGATGAAGAATTTTGGAATGTGTATCTTAGACTACTATTCCCCAAATTAGGAAGGAAATAGAATGAAAGTAGATATGTTGATTACATTATGAAGGAGGAAATTACATGACATTACCCCGATTTGAGTACATTGCGGCGCAAAGCATCGAAGAAGCAAGTAATTTAGCGATTGAACTGGGTGAGAAGTGCAAGCTCATGGCAGGTGGCACCGATATGATCGCCATGATGAAGGACAGAGTCGAAACGCCCGACTATATCCTCGATCTCAAGCGTATCCCGGGAATGGATCAATTAGAATATATTCCGGGCAAGGGTCTTAAAGTCGGTGCACTCACGAAGCTGCGGGCCATCGAAACTTCTCCGGTTGTCAAGGAACATTATGGTGCAGTTGCCGACGCAGCTCATTACGTTGCATCCACACAGGTTCGTTTTAAGGGAACGATGGCAGGGAATATCTGTAACGCTTCCCCGTCTGCGGATACGGCCCCCATTCTCTTAGCCCTAAATGCTTCTGTCAAGACATTTAAAACGCCGGACGGGGGACGTGTGATTCCGATCAACGAGTTCTTCAAAGGCGTCAAAAAGACAATCCTTGAGCAAGGTGAAATCGTGACAGAGATCGATATTCCGGATCTGAAAACCGGTGAAGGCGCCGCCTATTATAAACATGCCGTCAGGAAAGCGATGGATTTGGCGATCATTGGTGTTGCTGCCTGGGTCAAGATGGACGGAAATATGTGCCTCAATTGTCGTATTGCACTTGGCGGCGTTGCAATTACGCCGATTCGTGCTGTGGAAGCGGAAAAGTTGCTTATTGGCAAAGCGATTACCAATGATCTAATTGCGCAAGCCAGTGTTTTGGCTTCTGAAGGCTGTAAACCGATTTCGGATGTCCGTGCTTCTGCTGAATACCGCAAGGATATGATCCGGATCTTCAGCAAACGGGCAATTAATAAAGCAGCGGAAAATTTAAAAAAATAAAAATAGAGAGGAAGGAAAGTATGCGAGTTATTCATTTGAAATTAAACGGCGAAAACGTCGAAGCGTTGGTCCAGGATAATTTGACTATGCTCGATTTTTTGCGCAAGAACATGAAATTGACCGGTACGAAAAAAGGTTGTGAGGAAGGCGAGTGCGGTGCTTGTACGATTATGCTCAACGGTGAACCGGTGGACTCTTGCCTGATGCTTGCGGCAGAAGCGGATGCCCAGGAGATAACGACCATTGAAGGCATTATGCAAAACGGGAAACTCCATCCTGTACAACAGGCGTTTATTGACAAATGGGCGCTCCAATGCGGCTTTTGCACGCCTGGAATGGTTATGTCTGCGGTTGCGCTGCTTAACCGAAATCCGAATCCGACCGAATATGAGATCCGTGATGCCATCGCCGGAAATCTTTGCCGTTGCACCGGCTACGCAAAAATTGTTGAGGCGATTGGTGCCGCCGCACAAGTATTGAAGGAGGAGGCAAAAGAGTATGTC
This sequence comes from uncultured Negativicutes bacterium, assembly GCA_964446265.1. GTDB lineage: Bacteria > Bacillota > Negativicutes > CTSoil-072 > CTSoil-072 > CTSoil-072. The sequence goes on from CAYUNV010000008.1 coordinate 20,137, forward strand.
AGAACATAAAGACTTCTACAAACACCTGGAAATAGTGCAAAAAAATCCGGAAGACTATGAATTGGCCGGTAAGAAAGACGCTTATGTCCGTGTCGACGCCGAAGCAAAAGTTACAGGCCGTGCTGTATACACAGATGACGTTATTCTCCCAGGAATGTTGTACGGGAAGCTAAAACGCAGTCCTTACGCTCGTGCAAAAATTATCAGCATTGATACATCCAAAGCGGAGGCACTGCCTGGCGTGTATTGTGTAATTACCGGCAAGGACTTCCATGGGGGTAAACTCGGCAATCCTGAAGCGTTCAAGGAATTGGCGGATAAGGATCCTTTGTGTAAGTCGGAAGTTAAGTTAGTTGGCGATGAAGTTGCTGCAGTTGCTGCAATTGACGAAGAAACTGCACAGGAAGCCCTTGAACTTATTGATGTTCAGTATGAAGTATTGCAACCCGTTTTGGATCCGATCGAAGCTATGGCCGATGATGCACCCGCGGTACACTATCCTGGGACTAAAAATATCAGCATGTTTACAACGATGCAGGCAGGTGAACCAGATAAAGCGTTTGCGGAAGCCGATTATACTGATAAACATCATTATAAGACACAGATGATGGTTCATGCCGCTATTGAGCCGCATGGTGCGATTGCCAAGTATGAAAACGATGAATGGACGGTATGGACAACCACCCAGGGTGCCTATGTAAGCCGTTTTTGGATAGCCTGGGGGCTCGGTGTGCCCGAGAGTCGAGTCCGGGTAATCAAGCCGTTTATGGGTGCCGGTTTCGGCGGCAAGCTCGATGCTTTTCCCCATGAGCTTTGCGCCTGTGTTATGGCACAGAAGACCGGCAGGCCTGTAAAAATTATTCTTGCCCGCGATGAGGTATTCTTTGGAACCCGATCACGTCATCCATTCCACTTTGAGATTGAAACCGCCTTTACCAAGGACGGGAAAATGCTTGCGAAACGCTGTCAGCATATTCTAGACGGCGGTGCATACGGCGGTTCCGGCATTGCTGCTAACGCACTTTCTCTGATCTGGGCGAATTTCCCGTATAAGATTCCGAATATTGATATGACTGCGCGTCGTCCCTATACCAATAAACCAGCTTCAGGAGCAATGCGCGGATATTCTGCCTGCCAAGTCCACTTCGCGAATGATGTCCACATGGACGAAGTTGCCGCAGCGCTGAATATTGACCCGGTAGAACTGCGCAAAATCAATGCCTGCACGCCTAATTATGAAGGACCGACCGGACTGCAGGTTACAAGCTGCGCCTTCATTGAAACACTTGAAAAAGCCTCGGAAGCGATAAAATGGGATGAACGGAAAGATAATCTCAAGCCTTATGAAGGGATTGGTGTTGCTGGCAGCGGCTTTGTTTCTGGTACCGGCTTCCCGGTTCTCGTAACCCCCCGGTACATGTCTGCATCCACTGTCGTCCGCCTCAATCGAGAAGGGTATGCGACGGTATTTACAGGTGCGAATGATATCGGACAGGGCTCTGACACGGTCATGACGATGATCGTTGCGGAAGAGCTGGGCCTCGGGATGGATAAGGTGAAATGTGTAATGTCTGATACCACGCTTACGCCATACGATGCCGGTTCGTTCGGCAGCCGCGTTACGTTCCTCGCCGGCAACTCGACCCGCAGAGCCGTTCTTGATGCCAAACTCAAACTGCTTGAGGTTGTGGCGCATCAATGGAGCTGCGACGTTGGTGATATTAATATGAAGGATCATAGGGTATTCAAGAAGGACGATCCAGAAAAAAATATTTCCTATAACGAAGCGATTTGGATGTACGAAGAGAAAAACTTCGGTAAAGCGATTATTGGCGTTGGGTCCTACGCACATGACGGCGATAAGGACATTTATGTGAAGAATCGAGGCAACTATGCCCCAAGTTACAGCTTTAGCACTGGCGCCGCCAGAGTGGAAGTAGATGAGGAGACTGGTTGCTTTGATGTTTCCGATTTCATCTTTGCTCATGATTGTGGTCGTGCGCTTAGCAGGAGAGCGGTTGAAGGGCAAATTGAAGGATCTGTGTTGTTAGGCCTTGGTTTTGCTTGTTTTGAAGAATGCTTATTCGATAAAAATGGCAAAATGCTGAACCCGTCTTTTCGCGATTACCGTTTCCCGACAGCACTCGATATGCCTCAGATAAAAACGATACTGTGCGGTGCTCCTGACCCGGACGGTCCGTTTGGAGCTAAGGAAGCAGGAGAAGGCAGTACGGCGCCGGTTGCTCCGGCGATTGTGAATGCGATCAATAGGGCGTGCGGAATCCAATTCCATGATCTGCCTGTGACCCCTGAGAAAATTTGGCGTGCAATCAAGGAGAAGAAAGCACAGCAAGAAAAAGAAAGAACGGGAAAAAAGGAAGAGTTAAGTTTAGTTTGATAATGTTGTATTCTCCGGAAAAGTCGCAGGCGAGAGGAACTGGAATTTCCTCTCGCCTACGGCAATATCAGTCGATATGTTCAATAAAGTGAACAGTAGACAGTTAGTAAAGGAGAACCTGCATGAAAATTGGAGCGGTAATTGTTGCGGCTGGTATGTCTTCCAGAATGAATGATTTTAAGCCAATGCTGACGATTGGCAAACTGACGATGGCAGAACGGGTAATTGTAAATTTCAAAAATGCCGGAGTTGATGAAGTTGTTATGGTAACCGGTAATCGGGCAGACGTTCTGGAAAAGCAAGTGAAGCATCTTGATGTTGTATTTTTGCAGAATAAGGATTATGCCACAACACAGATGTTTGCTTCAGCAAAAATCGGGCTAAGATATTTAGCGAATCTTTTTGACTATGTGTTATTTTCGCCGGTTGATATCCCTTTATTTACAGTAACCACAGTAAAGAAATTGATTGCTTGCGAGTCGGAAATTGCCATGCCGTTATACCAAAACAAAAAAGGACATCCGATTATATTAAGCCGGAACGCAATTCAAAAAATTATCGGCTATGAAGGTCAACAAGGCCTGCGAGGGGCCATCGAAAATACCGGTTATGAGATTACAAAGGTTCAAGTCGATGATGAGGGTATTTTGAATGATGCTGATACAAAAGCGGATTTTGAAAAAATATTGGAACTTCATAATAGGCAGTTATTCCGTTCGGAGGTGAATGTAAATCTTGCCAAAGAAAAAATATTTTGGGATCCGGGAATGGCTGCGTTGTTAAAACAAATCAATTATACGGAATCTGTGAGGGAAGCATGTGGCAGATTAAAAATTTCTTATAGCAAAGGTTGGACCATGCTCCGTATTGCGGAACAAGAGTTGGGGTTTCAGGTTGTTGTCAGGTACCAAGGCGGAAAAAATGGCGGGAACGCTTATTTGACTGTTCAGGGAAGAGAGTTTCTAAAACGGTATGAGAGATTGGCGCAGGAAGTTTCAGACGTGACAGAACAAAAATTTAAAGAAATCTTATTTCAGCATGCAAATAATTCAAGTGGAATGGATGCTGATTTTTTTGCTGAGCGACTTATTTTAAAAAAACAGTCGAAGCCCGAAAAGATGGACAAAATTATCATATTTGGTGCTGGGCAAGCAGGCAGCATGGTTTCAAAATGGCTTGGAAGGACACAGCAGCTTATTTGTTATACGGATAATCAAAACACGCGCTGGGGAGAAAAAATTGATGGCGTCCCCGTACTTTCTCCTGCGGATGCTCTAAAGCAAAAAGCGGATGCGGTATGGATTGCCGTATTGAATCAAGAAGCCTGCTGCGACATCAAGAAACAGCTTGCTGGTATGAATTTTACCGGGACAATTCTTGATACCCAGGAAATAAGACAGAGAATGGATCAACGGTTAGCCGGTTTGCGATTAGCGGCAAAAGAGATTTACCAACGGAATGTCGAAGGGGATGTTGCGGAACTAGGAGTGTATCAAGGAGAATTTGCTGCGGAAATGAACCGGATTTTTCCGGATAGGAGATTGCACCTATTTGACACTTTCGCGGGGTTTGCCGAACGGGATATTTTTGTCGAGACAGAGCACAATTACTCGCGTGCACGCGTAGGGGATTTTGTCGATACGAGCATTGCTGCAGTAAAAGCGCGGCTTCCCCATGCGGATTTGGCTGTGTTTTACCAAGGGTATTTTCCTGAAACAGTACCGTCGGTGCTGCCTCCACTTGCATTTGTAAGTATCGATCCGGATTTGTATGAACCGACTTATCAGGGGTTAAAAACGTTTTACCCTAAACTGAACGTTGGGGGGATGATATTCATACATGATTATAACAGTACACAGTTTTGCGGAGTAAGAGAAGCGGTCAGAAAATTTTGTGAGGAAATGCGGATCTATTTATTTCCTTTATGCGATTTACATGGTTCGGCTGTGATAGTAAAACAAGATAAATGGGAATCATAGGGATATTATGATCTGAATGAATATGGCAAAAATATAGCGGATGGCAATCTGCATTGGTGTGAAGGAGGATAATGAATGGTCTTTCATAATTTATTGACAGAGGTAGGCAAAGGGGAAGTCGTTGATATTTTTACCGTCATTGACAGCTCAGTTAAAGATAGTGCAGATATTGGTAAGATGTTGCTTGTTCATCCGGATGGCAGGAAAGAAGGCCACATGGATGAACGCTTATTCGGACAGATACAGGCTTTGCGGCATGATAAGAAATGGAAAAAACCAGTGGCCGTATGGTTTGAAACACAGGAAGGTGACAAGCATCGAGTTTTTTGGGATAGGATCTTTAATAAATTTCAGGCGATTGTTCTTGGCGGCGGGCATATTAGCCAACCTCTTGTTCAAATTTTATCCCTATTGGATTTTGACGTAACTGTAATTGATGATCGCCCTGATTTTGCCAATCAGGCCAGATTTCCCGGCGCAGCGAAAGTGATTTGCGAAAGTTTTCAGCCGGCGCTTAAAAAACTAACTATAGGAAATGACACTGCATTGATTATAGTAACCCGCGGACATCGATATGATTTGGATTGTTTGCGGGCGATCATAGGGGAAAAAGCTCGATATTTGGGAATGATCGGCAGTAAACGGCGAGTGCTGGAAATTATCAATCTTCTGAAGGAAGAAGGAGCGCCTGATGGTTTTGCGGAACAGCTCAGGGCGCCGATTGGGCTTGATATCGAAGCGGAAACACCGGCGGAAATAGCTGTGAGTATTGCTGCTGAGGTTGTTTCGGTTTTTCGGGGAGGAACTTCTCAGCCGTTAAGCAAATGCGAGGAGGTTATATAATGGATCAAACATTATTGTGGGCCATTTGCGGGTGTCAGGAAAAAAAAGAAAAGGCAGCGTTGGCTACAATCGTGGAAACGCACGGCTCTACTCCTCGTAAGGCTGGAAGCAAGATGTTGGTTTTTCCGGATGGAAAATTGGTTGGAACGATCGGTGGTGGTTGCGGAGAAGCTGAAGTCAGGCGGCAGGCATTTATTGCGCTGGATGAAAAACGATCTCAAATGGTTACCGTGTCCATGGCGAACCAAGTAGCGGAGGATGAAGGCATGGTTTGTGGTGGGTTGATGGAAGTATTTATTCAGATTGTATGATATTCCAAGGGTTCATTTTTGTATTTTGTGTAGCATCGTTTCAAGATATTCCTCACAATTTTATTTACATTGACTGCCATAATTTGATAAAATAAAAAAACAACGTGTAGTTTTGACGTAAATCCAGTTGTCAAAACTACGCGTTGTTTTTTTTATTCAGCGCTGCTTTTCACAAACGTAAATTGAAAACAGTTTGGAGAAAGTTTAATGATCAATAATCAGACCTTGAAAATCATCAAGCAACGCAAAAACACCAGAAGATTTACGAATGAACAGATTAAGAAAGAAGAGTTGCATGCGGTATTGGAAGCCGGCATGGATGCTGCCCCCGGTGCAGGGCATGAAAAAGCATGGCACTTGACGGTGGTTGCGGACAAGGAATTGCTTGATAGGCTTAATCTTGCCGGCAAGGAAACTGCTAAGAAGCTTGGCAATGCACATGTCAGGCAAATGGCAAATAATGAAAAATTCAATATTTTTTTTGGTGCACCAACTGTAATTATTATCTCAGGCCATGAGCGGGCGTTAATGGTTGAGACAGACTGTGCTGCAGTGACGCAAAACCTGTTGATTGCTGCTGAAGCGATAGGATTGGGTTCCTGTTGGGTAAACTTCATTTCGTTTGTGTTCAATTCTTCGAATGGTGTAGAAATGCAAAAAAGACTCGGGATACCTGACAACTACAAACCGTATTATGCGGTGGTCCTCGGATATAAAAAGACAGAGGAAGCCTGTTGTTCATAAAATCTTTTCATTTATGTAACAAATTTGTCACATTTGCGCGTTATTCTATAAGTGGCAGATAGCTTTGGAAGGGGGGCGCAACTCTTGGAAGTTCAATCATATTTCATTGTTGCTGTCTTCTTCATCACAATGTATTACATAGCCTGTGTTGCGATTTCTAAAATATGGAGATGAAAAAATTAATGTTAATGTTACTGATAGAAAGGTGAGTTAAGTTATGAGGAAAATTACATCGATTGTATTGGCAGTCGCGTTCGTTATTGTATCTGTATCAGGAATACAGATGATCGTCACACCCAAACCACAAAATTTTCAGCAGCAAATTGCAGCCAGTTATGATGGCAATAAAGCGAAAGCGGAAATTCCTTTTTATCCGAAGAAAGCGCATGAATGGGCGGGATATCTTTTCATTGGAGCGGGATTAGTGCACGTCGTCCTCAATGGAAGGCCAATGCTGTCTTATTTAGGAATTAGGAAAAAACGCACGAAAGCGGAGAATAAAAAATTGCTTAATGATTAGATAATCATTAAGCAATTTTTTTGTGTTTTTGGGCACAAAACAAGAACGTTCAACTAAACTGTTATAAACTATTTGCAGCTCTATTCTTCCAAAGACGAAGGGTCGTAATGGGTATTAAAACCATATTCTTTTAATCTCCGGTACAAAGTGGTTTTTGAAATCCCTAATAAATCGGAGACTGCTGAGGTGTCATTATTCGTTTTTGCCATAGCATTGTAAATCGCGGCTTTTTCTATATCCCGCAGAGGAATGGTTTCGTTTTTGACCATGTCTGATAAATTATAATAAGACAGGGCTTCCTCAGGAAGGTCGCTTACATATATTTTACCACCACGGGCCATGCTGGCAGCATAAACCATCGAATTTTCCAATTGGCGAATATTGCCGGGCCACTTATAATCTTTGATTGCTTCTAACGCTTCCGGTGTTATTTTTGGTGCTGCAATATTCATTTTGTTGCAAATGGCCTGTACAAAATGGGTTGCCAATAGCGGGATATCGGTTTTTCTCTCCCGTAAAGGAGGGAGCGAAAGTTTTAAGACGGATAAACGAAAATATAAATCTTCCCTGAAGGTTTTCTCCTTCACTAATTGCATTAAATCTTTATTTGAGGCGGCGATAACCCGGAAATCTACAGGAGTATAATTGTTGCCGCCAACTCTCATGACCTGCTTATCTTGCAGCACACGTAATAAGACCGGCTGTAATTCAATTGGCATGTCGCCTATTTCATCGAGAAAAAGGGTTCCCTCGTTGGCCAATTCAATTTTACCCGGACGTCCTCTTTTTTCAGCACCGGTAAACGCGCCGCCCTCATAACCGAACAACTCACTTTCTATCAAGCTTCTGGGAAGAGCGGCGCAATTCACTGCGACAAAAGGGCCAGAGTGGCGGGAAAAATTGTGGATAGCCTGGGCAAACAGCTCTTTTCCGGTTCCGCTTTCACCGTATAGCAGGATGTTAGCGGGTACATTGGCAATTACTTTGGCATCGCTAACGGCTTTTATAAAGCGGGGACTTTCACCAATAATTTCGTTAAAGGTACATTTAGCAAACGCGCCGCTTCTTGATGCCACCATCTTGTTTACCTTTTCGCTAGGTTGTATACTGATTACTGCTCCCCTAGAGAAGG
>CAYUNV010000008.1:28073-29371 GCA_964446265.1 uncultured Negativicutes bacterium
TGAATGATAATTATATATATAATTATCATTCATGTCATTATGAATCGGGTGAATCGATATCAGGTAATTGGATTTAATCCGGTTATTATCAACTGTAATTTCTATATCATCAATGATCCTGTCTTCAGACAACGCTTTATGTATAAACGATTGATGACCTAAAACTTTTTCAAAATGGGTACCGATTAGATGGTCCTTATCTAGATTAAGAAACTTAATAGCGGTATCGTTGACTAGGATTATGATTCCATCCGCATCGATATTTAAAAGCCCATCTTTAGTTGTCGCTAACGTTGCATTGAGTACTGCGTTGCTTAAGTTTAAGTTATGATTCGCAATTTGTAATTTAAGTTGGTTTTGAATGGACCAGGCTACTGCGGTTACCATACCCAGAGTATGGGGATGATTGTCATTCTGGAAGCTGACCACGCATAAAGTACCGGCCAAGGTTCCGTCTTCATACAATATCGGCGCGGCTGATGCGGTGGCATCTTTTAGTCGATGGTTATAATGCTCATAATAAGTTACTTGAAAGGGTTTTTTTGTAATGGTACATTCGGCGGTGGCGTTTGTCCCCATAGTTTCTTCTGACCATACTACTCCAGGACCTGTATTGTATTCCAATTTGTCAGCAAGCATCTTAGGGTCGCCGCAATTGTATAGAATAACTCCCTCTGGATCTGCTAAGGAAAAAACATAGCCAGAATCTTTTGGAAATAGCATTTTATCCATATTGCGCATAAATGGGATAGCAGTATTAATTAAAATTTCATTTTGTTTTAAGATCTTCTTGATATCTTTTTCTTTTAGGTTGACGCCCATGTCGTTTGCATACGGGTCAACTCCGAACGTTCTGGAACGCAGCCAGGATTCTGCAATTTCCGGCCTCACAGCCGTCATCTTCCGGGGGTCAAGACCTTTCAAAATAAAGTCTTTCCAGCACTTCTTTACCGCTTCTCGCTTTTGCATGAGTTCACTTTCACTATTGGTGTCGTATTGTATGGCATCCCTTTTGAGCATAAAATACATTTCCTTTCGCAAGCGGATTTTTGTCTGCATTTTTTAACCATCTATATTATACCAATTAAAAATACTTTATAAAGGGTTATTTTACGTAAAAAGTTGCCTTTGCAAATAGAAAGTACAGAAAACAGGATCGGAATAATTTATCTATGGTATTATGATCCTTGATTATAATCTAATATCAAATTGATGATATAACACCATTTTGATAACGATACTATCAGATAATTATAATAATACAGGGCTTCTAGGCCCTATAAATAGTGTCGATTAAC